>CAZSIW010000052.1:0-9690 GCA_964606755.1 uncultured Elusimicrobiales bacterium
TTATAATTTTTGTTGGATTTTATATTCTTGATATAATCGCCGTCCAGCTCATTGAGATACGTTAATTGTTTAGCCGGGTCTGCGCTGCTTGCGGGATCTATGCTGTTAAGCGTCAATATCGCGAGGGCACCCAGGTCCATCGAATATCTTTCGTCAAAACTCTTTTTCTCCAGGTTATAACCAGAGAAAAAATGGCTCTCGGAAATCCAAACCGTTGTGGATCCGCGCGAACCGGGCTGATTCTGAGTCCGCGTAACAGTTTCATTCTTATAAGCTTTCTTTATATAGCCCATGAGCGAATCCATTCTCTCCTGGAAACCTTTCTGCTCGGTGCTGTCCTGCGGCGTGAGCGAGGACACCCACCTGTATGCGTCAAAGGCGGTCAATTGCTGTTCGGTAGAAACCCTTGTATAATCGCCGCTTGTCGAGTCGTTCGTCATTCTGAAAGCACCGGCATCGTCCGTCCAGAAACCGTTGTTTTCAAGGTAGTGGAGCAGGTTCTTGGCAACGCTCATATAAGACTTGTGGTTTGTGCCTTTTATGCGCTGTTCATATTGGCATATCGCGATTATCATCCTTGTGATAGAGCCCGCCGACATATGCGGGACAGCGTGCGTGTCCGACATGCCGTACACGTCCGCAAACCCATCCATGCCAACGCTAGAAAGATCGCCGTCTTTGGCGTTGCCGAACAGCGTGGTGAAACTGTCCAGCATTTTTTCCGCTTTATCTAGATCAAGATCAGAATAAACCGTAACGGTGCTTGCGATATCTTTCAGGTACAGGGTGCCGTACCTGGAATCCGTTGAACTGTAAGACATGGGGAAGAGGGTTTTAAAATCATCTACCTTCTGTTTGGCTTCTTTGTATTTAATGTAAAGAGCCTGTTCTTCGGAAGTTGTTCCTGAAATAAAAGATTTCGCTACTTCAACGGATTTTTTTGAAAGAGCCTCAATCCCGAACACGTCGTATATGGTAGAAACGGCTACTCTCGAGGCCTCGATAAGAGTGCTAATTTCTCCCTTTTTCTTTTCAACCAGCGCTTTTGATTTATCTTTCTCCAGTTGTTCGATAATCTTCTGCTGATCCTGCGTTTTCCAGCCGCTTAGTAGCAGGCCGGAATGATCACCGCTGTCATCGCGCCATGACACCTTGACCGCATAGCCGCGGTTGGTAAGCTCAACGACCTCCAACCTTCCGTCACTGTCAGCTTTTTCGACAAAATCCGTAAACTCTTCCGGGGTAGTAAAGGTTTTTATTCTTCCCAGGTCGGAAATGTTGACTATCACACCCACCCCCTGGCCGACAGTTGTAAGTTCGTCTTCTATGGCTTTGAAATTGGACGCGACCTTGGGATCACTGGATATATTTTCCTGCTTAATAGTATCCCTGCACTCCTGCGCCAGCGAATACGTGGCTTGTGGAGCATCGGGCAATGCTGCGTTATCGGTCTTCAGGTGATCAGATAGCGCATCCCCAGAACCGTTACTTTGCGCTGCAAGAGTTATTGCCGAATTAGCAGCATCCTTCTTGCTCTGCACAGCAGCGAGATCAGTTGAGCCGGGTGCGACCCCGACAGAAGCAGGGGCATTTGTACCGACCGGCTGAGCGTAAGCGGTGCCCATGCCGAAAATGGAAGAAACACTCATAAGGGCAACAACCGTTTTCGAGGTTTTTTTGTTCTTGAAACCCATAAAAATAGCGGCGCTGACTATCACTGCCGCGGCCGCAAGGCCGATCAAGCTTATACCCGTGGCGGTCACCGCGGCAATTACTGAACCTATACCGAGCAATGTTATTACTAAAGGAGCCATGTTGGTGATATCGGGGCCAAAAACGGATAGAATAGTGCCCGGGATGTTGTGCAATCTCCTCTGCTTTTGAGTTAACGTCGCATCCATCCTTGCCCTGATCGGCGCTATTGATGCTACCAGTTTTATCCCTGCGTATATCAGCGCCGCTCCACCCAATATGAAAACAAAACTTCCTACCGGGCTAAGCGCCACGACGCTCAATATCTTTGCCGTTATGCCCCAGAAAATGCCATACCCAAGCAGGCCGCCTGCTATTACGCCACTCCCAACAATTTTGTAATTTACTATTTTGTCCTCTATCACTTTTCTTGGTAGAACATAAAGGCCGAAAGCTCCTATAGCAGCCACCAGCACCATTATTATCGGGTTGAGTGGGGAAGCTACGCCAAAAGTGCTCAGCATGGAAACTATTGCCGCGAGAATAAAGCCGCTGGCAACAGCTGAAGTCAGCCTCTGCCGGTTCTGAACCGGGAGTATCTTTTTCTCCTTGAGATGTTTTGCGCCCGCCAAGGTAGTGGCGATGGCGATCACAAGCCCGGGCAGCGCTATTATCGGCGCTGCTAATACTACAGTGGCCAGCGCACTCCCGCCGCCCAGAATGATGGAAGCTATCGTGCCTATAGTTGATCCCATGATTATAATGTTGGAAGATGAGAACAGGACGTCGCTTAAAGCTTTCAAGAAGCCTTTCCCGGACTTGTTGGCCTGAGCCATGAACTCAGCCCTTGCCTGGCCGGTCCTTCTTGCGGCATGTATGCGTTTAAGGAAAAACTGCTGCAAGACCATCGTCGCGATAACCAGCGTTATGGCAACTGCGCCTGAAATAATCGGTAAAAAACCTACCATCAACCCGGACCCTGCCACTAAATGCAGCATGCCAAGTTTTGAGAAATTACCCAGAATAATCTTTAACGGAGCCGAGAAGAACAACGCGCCAACACCGGCTCCTGCCACAGCGATCGCGCCGAATTTCGGGGCCAACCTGGCAAGCCCTGCCAGTATTTTTTTGATAACATCTTTTACAGCATTTTCTTTTGCATCGGATTTTATTAACCCGCTTATCCTGTCCCTCACCGCTCCAGGGGCCTCTCCGGTCTTTTCCGCTAGTTTCTGTGTGGCGCTTTCCGTGACAATATTTCCAAGCTCTTTATATACTTTTTCCAGGGTACTGGCGTAAGCTACGTTGATGTTGCGCCCCATCTCTGAGGACGGCAGGAACTGCTTGAGGCTTTGAAAATTACTGTACTCGGCGTTAGTTTCTTCCAGCTCGTGTTTCATCTGAGAAACCGCGGTAAGGAACTCTGACCAGCTCAAATCGAGCCTAGCCAGCGCTTTTTCGGTTGCTTCAGACTGAAGCACAACAAGCTCGGCAGGAGTAAGGTGTTTGAAAAGTTCCTGCTTCGGAAGGTATCTGAATATGTTTCCTTTCAAAACCTGCTCATTCCTGAACTTACGGAACTCGCTGAATTTTTGCTGCAGTAACGCATCATTTTTTGCTGATTCGGCTATAGAGTCAGTAGCTTCCTGATCTATAATGGCCCTTAAATGGTTTATCAAGCCGTACACCCTGCTGTTCATCTCGCCGCGGGCGGCATGACCCTTCTGGATGTCGCTTGTTTCTTTGGATATTTCAGCATTCATCTCGTCGCGAATGATCCGACTCTTTAGGATGGCGCTCGCTTCTTTGGATATCTCGGCATATTTGTCGAACACAGGGTTGTCTTTTCTCCAGGTCGAGCTGATGTAAGAACCGTTCTGCCCGTTCCTTCCAACGCGCCCAACGAACTGTGTTTCAGTCATCTGGGACTCGTCTAAATAAGTGGAGATAGCAACTATGCCTCCATTTAAATTTATTTCTTCGTTTACCTTATAATCTTTTCCTATGGCCCCGATGTTCGTGACTATGCCTATCATCCCTTCAGTGGAAGCAATTTCGCTTACCAGTTTTTTTATGTCCTGGCTGTTATCGGCGCTTACCGTACGGACCTTGTTCTTCAGCTGTTCCTTCAGCTGTGTCAGCATAGCCTCTTCATCCGAGGTAAGGGGTTTTCCGGCTTCTATATTTTTAAGGATCCCACTGTATCTTTCATCCTTTTCTTTCCCGGCTACCCTGATCAGCCAGGCATTCGCAGACGCAGGCGAATCAACCTTGACGAGCATTGAACGCCCCTGCTTCGCAAGGCCTGATATTATGGTGCTGAGATTTTCGTCGGATTCTTGTTTTGTCTCGAATAAGAATCTCTGTACACCTTCCACCTTGGAACCGGCGGTACTCTCTATGCTCGCTACCTGCTTGCCGTATATGCGGCTAATCAGGTTCCTGTTGATGGTGCCCGAACAACCGCAAAAATCTTTTATGTGCGAGAGCTTCAGGAAGTTGGGCAGGGTTATTTCAGCCGTAACATAATTGTCAGGATTGACCTTCAAGTTTAGGTTCGGGTGAATTTTACCTTCCTTAATTTCAATAGCTGTGTGCAGGCCGAAGCTCCAGCGGCTGCCATGTTTTAATTCTCCCGATTTCTCATCTATAATGACTGCGCCTTCGTTGGTAATTGTATAATCCACTCCGGCTTTATAAAACTCATTCGCACCTATAGCAGTTTTCACGTAGTCCCTGAAAGATTCTTTCGCAAAACCAGGCAGTATTGCCTGCGCTGTTGCAAAATTATCCGAAATGTACTTTTCCCCTGCGCTGGAGAGATCGGCTCTCCTGCGCGCGGCATCTCTCTTGAACAACTTATTTCCGGCATTGCCGTCTATCATTTTTACGGCCATCTCATCGGCAAGTCTCCTGAGTTCTTCGAGCTTTTCCCAGTCTTTTACCGTGGCACCGGATATGATGTAGGGCGTGGTAGCATTATCACCCAGGATCCTGTGGGCTTCGTCGGCTATCAACGACCATTTTCTTTCTGACTGAGCCATTTTTTTAACTGAAGACGCCTGGGTCTCACGTTCCCAACCGTGTACCATCGTCTCCATTACGCTGAAAACCACCTCGCATTGTTCCCAGACTGCGGCGACCGCGTCGCCGTCCTCTCCGACTTTAAGGACCTTTCCCGCGTCCACAGGCTTGCCATCTTTCCCGTAAATGTAAGCGGTTTCTTTGCCGGTCGCCTGATCTTTGCTAATGTACCCGACTTTCTTGCCGAGCGGAGTGAACACCCTTCCGGCTGTCTCTGCGTTCAAACTCGAGAGTTCGCTGTCAGCGGTAGTTATAAAAATACCTGTTTTCGGATCTTCCAGCATCTTTTTATACGCCGTGGCAAGGACAGTATTTGTTTTCCCGGCTCCTGTCTTGAGTTCGACTATCTTTCCCTGCGCCATGAGACCGGCCGCTTCCAGCTGGGTTTTCCAGATGCCCTCGTTCCATTTGAGGCCGTTGCCGGCGTTTTCTTTTATGAAATCATCCATTATAAGAGCTCTAAGAGGCAGCATTTCATCCGTTAAATATTTTCCCAGCTCAACTATTTCATAATCGCTCAGCCCTTCTACGCCGTCCAAAACGCTGAAAAACTTATTAGGGGTTGAAACATCCTGGCCTTTGAGCGCTTTCACTATTCTTTCTATTTTGTCGCTGCCGATAGATTGGATCGATTCCCAGAACTCAGGTGTGTAAAACGCTTTCGTTTGAGTTAACACCCTGTAGTTGCCCGCATTCAAATGATATTTTTCAAGCATGACAGGTTCGCTTGTCCTCAGGAAGGGTTGTTTAGCCAGCGAGCTTATGAAATTGACAGCGGAGTGGGATATTACATTGAAAGCCGCAGCCCCAATAAGGCCTCCTCCTAACGTGCCGGCAAGTAGCGCGAGGAAAGAGCTTAAGGAAGCCAGCTGCTGGGCCAGCGAAAAGAACAAAAGCCCCGCACCAGCCACGGCGCCGGCCGCGAAACCGGCTACGGTGAGGCCCAGTATTATGTTGGTCGCGGCGGTAAGCCATTTTTCCTGTTTCGGCGTTTTCGGATGGTGGTCATCGATAAACCTCATGTATTCAGTTACGGAACCGCGGAACCAACCCCTGATTATGTCGGTGAAACGGTTGAACTCTACAAAAGGCACAACGAATATGGCAAGCACAGCATCGGAAGGAGCCGGAAAACCGTGATCTATAAATATATTCCGAGCGGAACGTATGGCTGCGGGAGTGGAAAGGAAAGGATTATTTTCATTCCCCTTTGTACGCTGGAAAAAAACATTCGCACTCATTTTGCCGGACCTGTCATTTCCGGTCATTATCTGTAATCTTGCCGCAACCTGAGGCTGGATATTCGCTGTCTGAGCGGACACTGAACCGGACGTTTTCATAGCGTCCGCGCGCTGAGCCCTGTCGTTTAGTTTATACACCGCTTTTGAGCGGGATAATTTGGAAATGGACAGGTTATAAATATAATGGGCCGCGATATTGGCCCATTTCCCCACCGGTATGGCGGACAGGAAGCCCGCAACAGCTGCGATTGAAATGTTTATATATGAAGGAAGTTTTGTGAACGTATCCATGACAAAAGAAGCGCCGCTGAACACCGCGAAAGCAGAGGCTGCTCCGGAAACCAGCATCGCCATCCATATGAAAACGATGCCGTAGAATTTAGGATCTTTATAAAATGTCGGTTTTTCGGTGTCTGTTAAACCGTTATAGTAGCTGTTATAGAACTTGAAAGGATCCAGCGTAAGACTGAACTCTTCCCTGGGCGCGACTTTTAACGCCAATTCGCGCTTAGAAATTGAACGGTTCTGAGCGGCCTGCTCGAGCGGCGACATCGCGAGCTCGATCTTTTTGCCTCTCACAACATACTCGAAAACTTTGCCGTTGCACTCGAACCTGAAGCCGTCCTCATTCTTTGTGTTCTCGAGCTGCGTAATGGACGCACCGTAATTTCGTAGGACCTCGTTCATTTCTTTTGTTATCTGAGGGAGGGTATAACCTGATGCAAGGAGCTTAGACAACAAAGCCTCGCTCACCGAATTAGCTTTTATGAAATTAGGGCATTTTGAGTCCGACATCGCCAGCAAAGCGAACGCCTGGAACAGGAAAGTTTTCTGTTCCTTCGCGATCTTTAAATATGCCTCATCAGCGAACTTGCTGTCCTTGGTGACGTTCGGCGTGATTATGAGGTAAGAAACATTGCGCTCTTTAAGAAGCTTTGCCAGGCCGTAGGTGTGGAAACCACCCGTCACCGTAACTATGATATGCGCATTTTTAAGCGAGGCTTCGGTCTTTGAGATCTGGTCTTCATACGGCTCCATCCCCTGCAGGTTGTTCGACTCGCCGCCTATGATGTTCTTAACGAACACGTCGTTCCTTTCAACATTGACCTTATAAAACCTGTCAAAAAGGTCGGTGAATTTAGCCAGACCGTCCAGCTGGGCCGGGTCAACATATTTTGCCCAGAGGTCCTTGAACTGACCGTAGTTCTTTACATAGTACTCATAGTCATCGGCCGCTATCTTGTTCGAGTAATACTCTTTGAGATAACCCACGAAATCCGCAAGGAATACTGCGTCACGCTGGCTCTGGTTTGCGGCTACGCTGGTATAGAGTTCCCTGGTAAGTTTTCTTTCCTCGTTAATGAGTTTGATGGGGTTTATTCTCTGGCTGATCTCCACGTAGTCAAAGAACTTCGTCAGCTCGCCGTATGAATTAGCAAGGCCGTACTCCTTATTGAGTTTTATGAGGTAAACGTAAAGCCGGTCGGGCTGGGAGAAATTATCGGTTTGGGCCAACAGTTCTTTGTAAGCCGTGTAGGGGAGCCTCTGTTTAAGCAACACTACGCATTCCTGCAGTTGCCTTGCTACAGTGGCATAGTTCAGTTGTTTCTCAAGCTCTATGAGCTTAAGAAAACTCATCAGGTTCTCGTAGCCGTTCACATCTATATTCTGCTTTTCAGCAATTTCCTTGATTTTTGAATAATATTCCTTTGCAGTCAGCTTGCCTTCTTCGTGTGCCTTCCGCATTTTTTCGATCTTTCTGTGTTCACGGTTATAATACAGGTCTTCGAGCAGCTTGACCTTCGCCTCTATGCTCGAAATAACGCCCGTGATCTCATCGTTCTGCTCTATCATTTTGTTGAGGCGCAGAAGGTTGCCAGTGTAGAGGTTCTCGTTCTCAAGGCCTACCAGCAGTTTTGGCTTCTGGGACAACGCCGAATAATATTCCGCTCCGGTGAGCTTGCCCTCATCTATAAGGGAATCAGCTATCTGTTTTCTGATCTGTTTATCCGGAAGCGCGCCCAGCCACGAGGTATCTATTTGCCCTATGGCGCCTTCGATGTATACGTTTGGCAGCTTGTACTGCTGGTCAAGGGTGGAAATGATCTTGCTGATGTTCCTCTGCACTTCAGGATGGCAGTGCAGGTCCTGTATAGCCACGACCACGTCCTTGCTTCCGAAATACCTTGCTTCCGTTACCCTGCCGGTCGTGTGAGGAAGAGAGAAATCAGAAAAAGTCTCCGCGAACATCTTATTTTTTTCCCTGTCCTGGCTTAGGGCGGCCATGCCCTGGCCGAACACGGAAGTGAGGATAAAACAGGCGAGCGTAATGACAGATGTGACTTTCATGAAGTTGATCAGTCCCACGAATTCGGTGAAAACAAAGAGTATCTGGCGCATGACAAGCCAGCCGTTTTCAAGATACAAGCGACCGCCGGGGGAACCCTGTCCCCCATGGGCAGCGCCCTTAAAAAGATTTTTAAATAACATTTGTCCTCCACATTGCTCCGGCCGTCGTCGGAACAAATAAAAAACCCAGATCCAAAATGTTTCGGATCTGGGTTATTCGATTTTTATATAGTTTTATTGCGTTTTCGGGCAGACCACTCCTAGGCAAAAGAAATAAAAACAACAGCGCAACGATATACGCGCATGATCGCATTTCATACGACAAAAATGTTTTCTGTATTACAAAATTGTTCAAGCAGGCTGAATCCGTTCCGCCAACAACTCTCACAATAGGCTGTGTATCCTGCTTTTCAAGTTTAAACAAATTATGCTCAAAACCGAATATTGAAAAATCAGAAGAGGATGTACTCGTAGAATCGCTTTTTTGTTTGCCTTTCTGTGCCTTTTGCGGAGTGCTCTGAGGGTTTGCGAACAAATCCCCGACAATACGCAGGGGGATAGATGAAAAAGAAAAAAAACAAAGCAGGCAGGATTGGCTTTCAAGTATCTGAGAAAGGATGTCGCATTCTTTTTGATTAACGGAGAACCTCGGCATAAGGCTGTTAAGCATTATGCTGACCGCCACAAAAGCCATGACCAGGATGCGGGCTCCCGGACAGGTTGTACCACATGGAATAATGTTCTTAAGGTTTCTCATAAATCAATGCAAACTTACTTATAAATGTTAAAGCAAATTCATTGCTTTGTCAATGGAAATTTAGCCTTACTAACATTATATCGAATTGTTCCGAAAAATGCTTGCAATAAATGTGAAAAATATGAAAATTCGGTTTGCTCTAAGCTTAAAATCTGCCGACCCGTTATTCGTAAAACAACTCAATGGTTAGTTTGCTGGTTTTGTAAACCCTGGGAGTCAGGGCCGTGGAGAAATTGGCGCCCAAGTAGACATAGTTAGGCGTCGGAGCAGTACCCCAGGTGTTCTCGCCGTACTGGATCCCGGCAGCATCCCACATCGTCACGTAGCTGTCCCCGTCCGAAAAATGCGTGACATTCTGGGACGGGATGTCAGGCGTACTTTTGTCCTTCATCCACAGAAAGCAATGAAATCCGCTGCCCAATATCGGGCTATAAAGTGAACTGGAGGAAGTGTGCCCGTCAAATTGGTCAAGTTCCTGAATATTTAAAACGTCGGTGGTAGTGGAAACATCTATTATCCGCCAGCACATAGGTATAGTGTATGACGATACCGACACCCCGGGGACGC
>CAZSIW010000053.1:0-9678 GCA_964606755.1 uncultured Elusimicrobiales bacterium
ATCGAATAGAGATCGGGGTTGCCGTATTTGTATATGGTATAGATCATTTCCCTGCCGTCCGGCGACCACTTCGGCAGAATATTAATGGACCTGTCGTTGGTTATACGCCTGGGGTTGAAGCCGTCATAATCTACGAGGTAAAGCTCCTTATAACCCGTACCGTTATTCGTGAACGCTATCTTAGTGTGGGCTATGCCCTTTTCGCCGGTGAACCTGAAGATTACCTCGTCGTTCATATCGTGCGCGAGCGACCGGAGGTCATCAAGCGTGCCCTTGAAAACTTTTTCCCAGATCACGCTTTTTCCGTAAACGTCATATAGCTGGCCGGTAAGCTCTATATCCCTGTTGTGCTGGGCCAGCTTGCCGCAGACAAGGACGTTTGCGCCCTTGTCCTGCCAGTCGACGATTTCGGCGTCTTTGCCCGTGAACATGGGGCCGTCCTCGACTAAGTTAAAGTATCTGGAAAATAAAAGGTCGTTCCTTAATACATCCTGTATAAGGCGGGCGAATTTGGCCTCGTCCACCGTGCCGTTGGCCGGGATAAACCCGGCCATGCCGAGCTCCATCCTGTTGCCGTGAGCGGTCAGGCCCAGGTATATATCAGCAGCATCCAGAGAAAAAGAGAAAGAGAGAAGAGAAAAAAAACACAGCAAAAATGCGGCCATTATGCCGTATCCATTTTCTCTTTTCCCTTTTCTCTCGTCTCTGCTGTTACTATTCTTTAAATGAAAATTCAAAGTACACTCCTAAGTCGTTCTCGGTATATCCCGCCGGCAGGGGCGGGAAGGGCGCTGCTATTTCGACGGCCCTCATGGCCTGCTGGTCAAAGGCGCTGTCGCCGGAGGAATCTTTTATGGACAGCGCGGACACGCTGCCGTCTTTCTGTATCTTGAAATATACCACCGCTTTGAGCTGGCCGAAGTCTACAGACCACTGCCAGTTCCTGCTTATCTTTTTTACTATCATGCTCGTGTAGTAGGTGTACGGGAACTTAGCCGTGTCCAGGGTTATCTGGCTTGAGGGCACGAGAGGCGAGATCGATTTCTGCGCGGGCGCGGCCTGGGTTTCCTGAACCTTCGGTTTTTCCTGTTCTATTTTTTCTTTCTTCGCCGGAATTTTATCAGCTGTTTTGTGCTTCTTCGGGATAACCAGCTCCTGTTTCTTCTCTTTCTTGGCCTCGGGAGCGGCCGGCTGGGCCTGCGTGCTTTCCCTCGGGACAGGGGTACTGTAATAAAACATTTCTACGGGTATGGAGATGTACACGGCATTTTGGGATTTAATGGAAAACGCGGCGAATATGCCCAGATGCAGGAGAAAAGATATTGTAAATGCTGTTTTTATGTTACTTTGTATCATTTCTTTGGTAGGAGTCAAGCTTTTCTTTGGCGGTAAAAGACTCGGAGCTCTTCGGATAATCTTTCAATATGGACTTCAATATGTCTTTCGCGTCGTCTACTTTGCCGAGCTGTTCAAGGCACAGCGCCATCTTCAGCCTTGAGGACGGCACAAGCTGCGATTTCGGGTAATTTTTTTCGACAAGGCCGAAATCGTTCATGGCGTCGCTGTACTGGCTCTTGGAGAACAGGCATTCGCCGGTATAATACTGCGCCTGGTCAGCCAGCTCGCCGCTGGGCATCGCGCTGAGGTACGACCTGAAACCGGTTATCGCGACATCGTACTTTCCGCTTGAAAAATCGGTATACGCCAGCTGGTAGATAGTAGACGGCGAAACGTTGCCCGATGAAGTTACCGGGGCCGGAACGGGTGTTGTTACCGCGGCAGAGCTTGCGCTCACACTCGTGCTGGCACTCTTGGCCTGGTTCTGGTCGGATATGCGGGTGATCCTCTTTGAGAGGTTTGACTCTATGTCGTCGAGACGGGATCCGAGCATGGACATCTGGGACTGGGTTTCCTGGAGCTGGGAATTGAGCGCGTCCATGCTGGACATCAGGGTGTCCATCTTGCTGGAAAGATCCGCCTGATTTTTCTGGACCTCGTTGAGCTTCATCTGAAGCTGATAGATCTCTTCTTTCAGGTCAGAAAATTCCTGCGTTGTCGCGACACAGCCGGAAAATGCGAAAGGAACTAGTATCGCAAGAGCGGTGATGCAAACTTTATGATAGAATCCAGTTTTGTATTTCGTTTTGTCATTCTCCGGCTTGACCGGGGAATCCGGTGTAGATGATGGATCCACGATTACTGATTTCGGGGATGACATCATTGATCCGCCTAAGGCGGACAACGATGTCAATTTTGAGATTCTACTTTTGTGCCGCATTTGTGCTTCTTACCTTCGTTTCTGCCCTGCGGTTCTTTGCCCAGGCGTCTTCGTTGTGGCCCGGGTCAAGAGGTTTTTCTTTCCCGTATGAAATCGTTCCTATTCTTCCCAGCGAAATACCCAGTTTTCCGTAATACTCTCTTACGGCCTGCGCTCTTCTCTGCCCCAGGGCAAGGTTATATTCGGTGGTGCCTCTCTCGTCGCAGTGCCCCTCAACGAGCACGTTAATGTCCTTGTTCGCCTCCAGGAACTTTGAGTTTTCCTTGAGAATGTCCCGCGCGGCGGACGACAGGTCCGATTTATCATAATCGAAATTGATAGTTTTGATCTCGTCAACGCTCTGCCAGTCGGCATAGCGTATCCCGGGTTCATTTTGCGTCGCTTCCTCTTTTGGAGCTTCAGGCTTAGGTTGAGTTTTTATGATGGGTTTTGTAGCGCATCCCGCTACAAACAAAACACAAATAAGGAACAAAAAGGACTTCTTCATTTTCACTCCTCCGAATATTAGGATATAGATTTGATTTTACTCAAAAATCATTGTATTGTCAAGAAATTGTATGACCTGACTCTACTTAAAAACCCGCCTGAATATATAAGGTATATTCCTGAAATGCGTTTCCAGCTTGAAGCAGTCCCTTATTTCCTTATCCGAAAGCAAAGATTTCATGCGTTTGTCTTGAAGAGCGCGCTCTTCCAGGCTTACCCTGCTTTCCCTGGCCTCAAAAGCCGCTTTCTGGACCAGCGCGTAGGCTGCTTCTCTTGTGATGCCGGCGCGCACCAGCGCCAGCAGGAGAGTGCCCGAAAACACGTTGTCCTGGAACTTGTTCAGGTTCGCGGTCATGTTTTCAGGATACACGACGAGACCCGAAAGAACATAATTCATTCTGGCGAGCATGAAATCGAGAGCTATGGAAGCGTCCTGAAGCGCGACCCTTTCGGCTGACGAATGGCTGATGTCCCTCTCATGCCACAAGGCTATATTTTCCATACCCACGACAGCGTAACCGCGCAAAAGCCTAGCCATCCCGCAGATATTCTCGGAAAGAATGGGGTTTCTCTTGTGTGGCATTGCCGATGAGCCCTTCTGGCCTTTGGTGAACGGTTCTTCGGCTTCCATTACCTCCGTCCTCTGCAGGTGCCTTATCTCAGTTGCGAACCTTTCCAAAGTCCCGCCGACAAGCGCTATCCTCGCAAGGAAACGGGCGTGCCTGTCTCTTGGTATCACCTGAGTAGACATCGGCTCGGGTTTCAAGCCAAGCTTTTTGCAGACATACTCTTCCACTCTTGGGCTCAGATGAGCGTAGGTCCCGACCGCGCCGGAGATGTTGCCGAAACTGATGTCATCCCTGGTCAGCTCCATCATCTTTTCGGCCCTGTCCAGCTCAGCGTACCAGCCGGACAACTTGAGCCCGAAAGTAATGGGCTCGGCGTGGATGCCGTGGGTCCTTCCTATCATGGGTGTATTCCTGTATTTGTACGCGAGGGTTTTCACCGTTTTTTTCAGCCTGCCGATCCCTTCGATCAAAAGAGTACAGCTCTGTTTCATCTGCACGGACAGCGCGGTGTCAAGGACGTCGGAGGAGGTCATCCCCAAATGCAGGTAGCGCCCCACGGGGCCGGTCTGCTCGGTAATAGACGTAAGGAAAGCTATGACATCGTGTTTGACGGTTGTTTCTATCTCGTCTATCCTTGAAACTTTTATCTTCGCTTTTTTTCTTATCTGGGCGGGAGCCGACTTGGGCACGATGCCCATCTTCGACATCGCCTCGCAGGCGAGGATCTCGACTTCGAGCATTATCCTGAATTTGTTTTCGTCCTGCCATATGTCGCCCATCTCTTTACGGGTATAACGGGGAATCATCGAACCTCCAAACTTAGCTTTCAGCGTATAGCTTTAGCGTATAGAAAGGCTTTTGGATCTTCCTGTACTACGCTCTACGCTATATGCTGGTTAGAATTTTTTTAATAGCTTTCGGATACAGCCTGTGTTCCACTTCCAACACCTTCATGGCAAGCGTGTCGGCCGTGTCGAACGGGACGATCTGTACCGTTTCCTGAAGTATGATCTCTCCGTGGTCGTACTGCCCGTCAACCCAGTGAACGGTCGCCCCGGATTCCTTGTCAAAATGCGCTATCACGGCTTCGTGCACGTGGTGGCCGTACATGCCCTTGCCGCCGTACTTGGGCAGCAGCGCCGGATGAATGTTTATAACTTTCCCGCCGAACGCGGCGATGAACTCCGGCTCAAGCTTTGCCAAAAATCCCGCCAGGCATACCAGCACAACACCTTTTTTCTTGAGCGCGTCAGCCATGGCATTACAACGCTCTTTATTATCCTTATAATTCTTTCTCTCAATGCAGATAGTTTCAATTCCCAGCTTTTTTGCCCGCCCAAGACCGTTGGCGTCCGGTATGTTCGAGACCACCAGGACGACTTCGGCAACATCTTTCAATATCCCTTCCCGGCAAGAGTCAACAATAGCCTGCATGTTCGTGCCGCCGCCGGATATCAAAACGCCGAGCTTCTTTTTACTCATTAAACAACCTCAACACCTTTGCTGCCTTTCGCGACCACACCTATTATTTTCGAGCCTTTGATGACTGCTATTGCTTTCTTCGCGGCGCCGGGTCTCACTATTACGACCATGCCGATACCCATGTTCAAAACCCTGTATATCTCTTTATCGGCCACTTTGCCTTTTTCCTGTACCAGCTTGAAAATTTCCGGCACTTTCCAGGAATCCTTTTCTATCACTACGCGGCAATTGCCCGGCAGTATGCGCTCGATCTTGTCGTAGAAACTTCCCCCGGTGATGTGGGCGATGCCGGTGACCTGCGGTCCCATACCCGGGACCCGCAGAAGGCCCATGATCTCCCGGACATATATCTTTGTCGGAGCAAGCAGTTGTTTGGAGTATTTTTTAAGCTCGTTCTTCAAAACTTTGCGGATAAGGGAGTAACCGTTCGAGTGGGGTCCGCTTGAGGGAAGGCCGATGACGACATCACCGGGGCGTATCTTCTCGCCAGTTATCTCTTTTCCTTTTTCTATCACGCCGACAGCAAACCCCGCCAGGTCGTACTCGCCATCGGGGTAAAAACCCGGCATCTCGGCGGTCTCGCCGCCTACCAGAGCGCATTCAGCAATGTCGCAGCCCTTTTTTATGCCCTTTATCACGTTCTGGGCCCGTGACACGTCGAGTTTCCCGCAGGCGAAATAGTCAAGAAAGAACAGGGGTTTTGCCCCGCAGCAGATGATATCGTTAACGCTCATCGCCACAAGGTCTATGCCGACCGTATCGTGTTTGTTAAATATGAACGCAAGTTTAAGCTTAGTGCCGACCCCGTCCGTCGAACTGACAAGGTTATATTTTGTCCCGGCCAGAGGAAAAAGCCCCCCGAACCCGCCTATCTTCGGCGCCAGTTTTTTTATCCTTTTAACCAGCTTGTTGCCAGCATCAATATTTACACCAGCTTTAGCGTATGTGATCATTCGTTTTCCCCTTTTCCTTTTTCCCTGTTCCCTATTCCTTATTTTCTTGACCCGGGTTTCACCGGTGTTCCGCCTTCTTTGCACATCGGGCACTCTTCGGGCTTGTAACTTTTCACCTCAAGCGACAACAACGAAAACCTCGGGACGCCAAAATCAACCTTACCGCCCGAACGGTCAACGAGAGAAGCTACCGCTACGGCTTTAGCGGAGTTCGCCACGACGACCTCGATGACTTCTCTGGTCGAAAGCCCGGTAGTTATGACGTCCTCTACCACAAGCACCTTTTCATCCGCGTCCAGCGTGAACCCGCGCCTTAATACGAGTTTGCCTTCAACTCTTTCACAGAATATCGCGCGGCACCCGATCTGGGCAGCGACTTCCTGGCCGATGATAATGCCGCCCATGGCCGGTGATACCACGACATCGATATCGGGCACGTCGTTCAATATTTTGTCAGCCAGAACAGAGGCAAGCTTTTCGGCCTCTGCCGGGTGCTGAAGTATCAATGCCGACTGAAAATAAGTGTCAGAGTGCAGCCCGCTGGACAATAAGAAGTGCCCGCTCAATAAGGCTTTCTCTTTTTCAAACATTCCTTTTACTTTCGCTGAATCCATATCATTTCCCCTTTTCCTTATTCCCTGTTCTACGCTTTTGCTATCTCTTCCGTTATCTGTTTTGCTACGGCAGCCGGGTTATTCGCTTCGATTATCGGCCTGCCGACAACTATAAAATCCGCTCCCGCCTTTATCGCGACCGAAGGCGTCGCGACACGTTTCTGGTCATCATTCGCTGATGCCAGGCGTATCCCGGGGGTCGTGACCGAAAAAGCATTTCCGCACGCCTTCTTGATAGCTTCCGCCTCATGTGGCGACGCTATCACACCGTCGGCACCGCTGTTCCTGGCAAGCAACGCCCTTTCCACGACCTGCTCCTGAGAAGCGTTCTGGCTCGTGAGCACGGTAACGCACCATAGTTTAGGCCTGTTCTTCAAGGATGCCGCGAGCTTTATCATTTCTTCTCCGCCGGAGGAATGGAGCGTCAAACTGTAAACGCCCAGCTCTGCCGCGGAAGCTACGGATTCCTTAACGGTGTTAGGTATATCATGGAACTTGAGGTCCAGGAACACTTCCTTGCCGCGCTCTTTGATCTTTTTTATGAGCGAAGGCCCAGTCTTCAAAAAAAGTATCGGCCCTACCTTGAAAAGGTCCACCCATGGAGACAGGGTGTCCACAAGCTCAATAGCTTTTTTTTCGTCATGCACGTCCAGAGCAACGATCAGTTTCTTCATTATACCCTCAACCCGCCGATCAAAGACCCGATCGAGCCTATTTTTTTCATTTTCAAATAATTCTCTATCTCGGCGATAACTTTTACAGGCCTCTCAGGCTCGATAAAACTCGCGGTGCCCACGCAAACAGCCCTGGCGCCGCACAGCATGAACTCTGCCACATCCTCGCCCGTGACGATACCACCGCATCCGATGATCGGAATACCTACCTTGTTAAACACTTCGCGAACACAAAGCAGAGCCAGCGGCTTTATGCACGGGCCGGAGAGCCCACCAGAGACGTTGGATAATTTCGGCCTCCAGGTCTTTAGGTCAACAGCCATCCCGGGGAATGTGTTAACAAGACATACTGCGTCCGCGCCGGCGGTTTTTGCCGCCTTTGCTATCGCGGCAAGATCAGTCACCTGAGGTGACAGTTTTGCTATGACAGGGAAATTCGCAATCCTTTTCACCGCAGAAACTATTTTTGCTACCAGTGCCGAGTTTTTGCTTATAATATGTTTTTGAAGGTTCGGGCAGGAGAGGTTAAGCTCCACCGCCCTGATCCACTTCTGAGAATTCAACTGTTTGACGACATCAACGTAATCCTGCGCCGTCTCGCCGGCAACGCTTACGATCACAACAGTGCCAATCTTTTTAAGCCCCGCCGACTTCTCTTTTAAGAACCGCTCTACCCCAATGTTCTGGAGCCCTATACAGTTAAGCATGCCCTCAGCGGTCTCGCATATCCTTGGCGACGGATTACCCGCCTTGGGCTTAAGAGTGATCGTCTTGGTTATTATGCCGCCGAGCTTTGAGACGTCTACAAGATCGGTTATCTCGTCGCCATAGCCAAAAGTGCCGGAAGCCGTAAGCACCGGATTCTTAAGTTTGATTCCGGCAATTTTAACAGAGAGATCAATTTTCATTTCCAATTAACCTCACTAATGTCGAACACCGGCCCGTCTTTGCAGACCATCCTGTTTTCATCGCCGATCTTGACTGCGCAGCCCTGGCAGTTGCCGACGCCGCAGGCCATCATCTCCTCGAGAGAGACGAAACCCTTCACGTGATACTTCAGACAGAGCCGCGCCACAGCTTCCATCATGGCGTGAGGGCCGCAGGAGTAGAGTATTATCTCGTCGGTATCAACAGCACTCAGGTGCTGGTCCAACAGGTCCGTCACCAGGCCCTTTCTACCGGCCGATCCGTCTTCGGTGGCAATGTTTAATTTTACGCCCGCTTCCCTGAAACCGTCCAGGCACACGAGGTCCTGTTTTGTTCTCGCCCCGTAAAACAGGTAACCCTTTTTTAGCTCTTTCGCAAGAAAATGAAGAGAGGCGACACCCGTTCCTCCGGCCACAAAGAACGGCGTCCTGCCGGCGGCGTGCCTTTTGTCGTAACCGTTCCCGAGAGGCCCGAAAACCCTGATGCTTTCGCCGGGCCTCATCTTTGAGAGGTTCTCAGTTCCCCTGCCGATTATTTTATAGAGGAAACGGATATCGTTTTTACCCGCGCTGTATATGCTGAAGGGTCGCCTCAAGAACACACCGGGAACGCTCAACAGGAAGAACTGCCCCGAACAAGAAACCCGAGCTAACTTGGGTGAATTCAGAACTAATTCGTTATAGCCCGGGCATACAGGTTTGTTTGCTATTATTTTTAAAGTTTCGTTTTTTCTATTCACTCCGGCCTCAGCACCTCCGACAACTCAAGGTTTTATGTAGTTTTCTATTCGTCTCAGGGTTGCTTTGTCTTTTTTTTTCTATTTACTCTTCACTATTTACTGCCATTGAGCGGCCAGGCAACCTCTCCGCCTACTATGGTCATCTCGACAAAACCGTTCAGCGTCATGCCCACGAACGGCGAATTGTTGCTTCTTGACTGAAAATCTTCTTTTCTTACCGTATAATTTTTCTTTGGGTCAAAAATCGTTATGTCGGCGATACTGCCCGGTTCAAGAGAACCCCTGTTCTCAAGCGAGAATATTTTGGCCGGGTTACATGTCATTTTAGACAAAGCGCTCGAAAGCGTCAGGATCTTTTTGTCCACCAGCTCGGTCATTACGAGCCCGAGCAGGGTCTCAAGGCCTATTATACCGAAAGGCGCAAGGTCGTACTCCTTGTTTTTCTCTTCTATCGTATGCGGCGCGTGATCGGTGGCGATACAGTCTAATGTTCCGTCCTTTAAACCCTGTTTGATAGCGGCTACGTCATCTTTGCCTCTGAGCGGCGGCTTCATCTTGGTGTTTGTGTCGTATGTTTTTACGGCGTCGTCCGTAAGCGTGAAGTAATGAGGGCATGTCTCGGCGGTAACCTTTATGCCTCTTTTTTTTGCCTGCCTGATAAGCTCGACTGAACCGGCGGTCGAGACGTGCGCCACGTGCAGGTGCCCGCCTGTAAGCTCGGCCAGCATTATGTCGCGGCTGACCATAACTTCTTCGGACTGTTTCGGTATTCCGCGCAGACCAAGGATCATGGAGTTGTGCCCCTCGTTCATGGCTCCGTTCTTGGAGAGGGACTCGTCTTCCGCATGAGCGATGACCGGCAGTTTGAACATACGTGTGTACTCGAGGGCGCGGCGCATCACCTGGGAATTCATTACCGCCCTGCCGTCATCTGACACGGCCACTATGCCGGCTTT
>CAZSIW010000054.1:0-9644 GCA_964606755.1 uncultured Elusimicrobiales bacterium
CTTTATGCTTTACAATGAATTTGGCCAGTTTTATGATCTTATTAAATCCTTTTGCTTCGAATATACCTTTTAACTCTCCCTGCTCTGCAAAGGGGGCGTAGTAAATTGACGCATCCTGTTGGATTTGTTCCTGTCTTTTCCTGCCTTCAACTGTTTTTCCAAGCGCTAAATATTCTTCCCAGAACATTTCTTCAACTGTTTCAACATATTCACGCAAAGCGTCTTCGGTCATTAACTTCTGTCCGGTTGCAGTTGAATTTCCCGCCGCTTTGCCATGTTCATACGTAATGGTCCGCAGCTTAAACTTGGTGTCTATTACATTGTTTACGACCGATGCACTCTCATCCAGGGTCATGCCGTAAATACTTCTGAGGATGAACGACAGCTCTAACAGTTTTGAATAGTATTGCAATGTGTTATTACCTGCACCCATACTCTTGTCGAACCTGTCAAAATCACCGACAAACCTTACCCTTCCATCTTCGCACAAACGGAAATTGCCCATATGCCAGTTGTTGTTATAGGCATAACCATTCCTGACAAAAATGTTGATTATAGACAAAATATCTTCAATTATAGTTTCAGCGGTTGGGATCCGGCCTCCGGGAACAACGCCTTTCTTGATATCACCGGCAATCCTGTCTATATACGCGCGGGAAACGTTCATGTTGCTGAAATTAAGGCTGTCAATGACCCGCCTGCCGCGCACGGCATCCGAAAAATCGTAAACCAATACCCTTAGCGGCTTTTCGTCATCATAAGTATGCGTCGTGCCGTACACTTTTATTTCTTTGACCGACGGATACTCCGCCATAAGATGCATTTTGAAAAAGTATTTTTCAAATGTTTCTTTTCTTTCGGCATTGAAAATGTCGCGGGGAACGTCAAGCCTCGACTGCCAGACTTCTCCCCTGAAACCATCCTCGCCTGGAATAAACAACTCTATGGCGTCCGATATATTACCTTTGTTGTCCATCCTGAATACTATGAACCTGCGGAACGACTCGCTGAAAGGCGTAACATAGAGGTTGCCGCCCATGGGGAAATAGGCGTGCTCGCGCAGCGCGTACTCCAGCGGCAGAACAATGCCTTTGTTCCCGTCTAGCCCTTCTTCAGGCAAGGGGAACGCTTTCCTCATCAGGCTTAACACCAGCATGAACTTCTGTACCCGGACGGAATCCGATAGAATACTCACGATCTCCGGGAAATTACTGCCGAGATAACTGCTGCTTTGTTCGTCAAAATATTTCATCACAGCGTCGTTCCTGTTTTCGACGCCGTTCTCCATCACCTTTTTGCATAACACCGGGGTTTTGAAGACTTTTTGCATTAACGCATCGGCCGTGGCTTCAATTTCGCTGTATACATGCATACGCGTAACGCTCAACAAGTTTTTATTCTTATTGCGTTCTATAAAATTATATACAGACCACATCGACATCAAGAATGGAGACTTGCCAACGACCTCTTCCATTGTTTTTTCTTCTTTCTGGTTCAACCTGTTCAAGACCGAAAGCACGGATGCGGGATCATCGAACTGTCGCCCGGATATTGAGGTAAGCTTGGCCTCTATGCCGGCAAGCAGATCGTCTATCGCATATTCGCCTTTTGCATTTATCCCCAATCCGCTCCAATACTCTTCGTTGCCTGGCATTATGTCCACTCTGACAAATCCCGCCTCTTTCAAATACTCGAACACGTTGCGCGTGATCTCCGTCCCGAAACCAAGACGCCTTATGTTGGGATGCAGCCAGATAAGCTGAAGATCGGCAGCTTCACCGTTTTTGGCAGTAACGACAAGTGTCACAAGCCTCTGCGACTTGTAATAGACCTCGGTCTTCAACCCGTTCGTAGATATAGTGAGGTTCTTATATTTTGTCCCACTGACCTTTGATCCTTTAACATCGGAAAAATCTTTCGCGTGCGCTGATACGTATGAATCTATGCCGTCAAGCACGGACGCGCCTATCCGCTCAGCCGAAATATCGATAACCGGCAATGAATTAAGTTTTTGATCCAGATGCCTGCTTGAATATTTCTTCTTTATTGCCCCCTCTTTGAGCCCTATTACGTTCCCGCCCAGGCTCTTCAGGCCCATCCGGTCGGAAACGTTCTTTGTCGATATCGCATGCAGCTTCGAGCCAGGTGTAATTGGCGTCAGATATATCTGATCCACCGGCACGGGATATTTTTCGACCGCGGTTTTAATCATAAAATCGTATAGGATGTCGGTCAGGCTGCTTATCTCACCGTCAGATCCGATATTCCTGTAATAATTTTCCTCAAGGACCAGGTAAATAGACACGTGCTCATCCAACCCGCCAGTTATGTCGAGGCTGCAATATCCCTCCAGCCTTTCGCTGCCGCCTGTCTTCGAGAAGACACCGTAGTAAACGTCCGCTGCAGTGTAGCGCTCAAAGTTCAGTTTGAAAGGCGCTCCGTGCTTCTTTTCCCAATTCCTGTTCCACTGCTCGTCACCGGCGCGTTCCTCGTCCCAGTGTTTCGTTATCGCTTCATATTCTTGCGGGGTGAATCGCCGGATGTAAAACTCCCTGCCCTGAGAAATCAAATCGCCGGCAGGCTTTTCCCCGAAATACACTTTCAACTCTTCCCGGGAGAGGTATATTGTTTCGCCGTATTTCATAAAAGCGTCAGCCCTGGCTTCCCTGAACGATTGGACCTGCGAGGACGCGGCAACTGTTGATCGGCCATTCACAAGGTCTTCTTTCTTTACAACAATATTTGATATTTCTCTTGGAATAAACACTTGATAATTGAATGGATTGTTATCCGCTCTTGAGACCGAGACATTCCCGCCAACGGCAGAAACAACAAATTCCTTAGCGAAACCGTCGATATCTTTGCTTCCTGAATCCCTGTAAACAAGACGGCCTGAAACTCTGTCCTTTTTGTAGCGCAGCTCCCATGTCTTGCCGCCATAAATCACCGAGATATTTATATCCCCAAGCCAATCAACATCGTTAAAACTATGCTCTTCATCTTCAGCCGCGAATGTATATTTGGCCTTACCGTTAAAAAGGTCGTTGGCAAGCTTTATTAACCCGTAGTTGTGTGTATTTTCAATGGCGAAATCCATGCCGTTCTCATAAGCCCTGTCAGCAAGATACCTTATTATTGTTGAACCCTGACCCCGGGAAACATTTTCATATGTCTCACCCCCCAAGAATATTGCAGCCAACTTTAATTTATTTTTGTCCGATGAAGGGAAAAACCACACCAGGCTATTCTTCTGCAATTTCCCATTGCGGTAGATCCTGTAGTCTGCGTTCAACCCGTCATTTTCCGAACGCCTGAGTTCGAACGCCTCTTTATTCTTAATATTGGTTAGCTTAATTATGTCGGGGAATTTGTAGTTATCTAGGCCTGCACCTTCCGTCATATCCGCATGGAAATCAACAGCCGCTTTTACCTTTGTTGTAATGGTTTTTGCAGCGACAGATAATCCGACAGGATTAATATCTTTGTCAACTATTATATTTTTGATCAATCCACGGATGTCTTCTTTCTTGATGACATGTACCATCATTGAACTGGCGATATAAAGATTCCCATTTTGGTCAAGATTTATGGAATATGGCACGCGTCTCGTGGAAAGACCGTTGATGACCGGTTCTTCGGGCACTTCAAGGTCCCCTGCGTACCTGTCCTTGAAGTTTATCACCCTGACGGATTTCCTGTGCATATCTGTAAGATATATTACATTGTTTTCATTATCAACACAGAAACCGCCGGCATCGCCGAAAGCATCGGTCAGACCCGCAGTCACTTTGTCCACGATCACGAACTCACCCATTTTCCTGCTATCGATGTCGAACATAGCGAATTTACCCTTGTCCAGGTCCTCTTCGCGTTCCTGATCGGAGCATGCAAATATCAATATTTTGCCTGCATCTCTATTCAGTGCCATATGCATAGCACAGCTCGGTACGCCAAAAACATTTCTGTTGCCTTTATAAGTATACAGGTTTTCGATACTTCCATTTTCCGGGTCAAACGACTTTAGATACCCCTCACCGGCTCCATTTAATATCTCTCTAAGAGATGTTCCACTCCCCTTTTCGGACGTAAAATATATCCTGCCGTTATACACGGCAAAATCCACTATACTTTCATTGATTTTATATGTGTTTGAAGGTAAATATTTATCAGCGCTTGCGTCATATCCATATCTGCGGATGATGTTTTTCAGGTCCAGGAGATAGATAAAGCCCCGGTCAAAAACCATCTTCCTTACACCGTAATCAGGGTAAAGGTCTTTACCGTTCTCATCCAATAAGGGTTTAATTCTGCCGTCACGCGTGTAAATGGCCGCTTCCGGGGTCATGAAGTAATTGCTCATTACACTTACTGCCACTGACCCGTCCGGTAAAGGGCAAACCGATTTATGAGAATCCGCTATAGCGCTGTCAACCAGCTCGGTCTTATCAAAAAAACCGTCAAGGTCGTTAAATCTTGAAATATCATATTGGATCGGAAAACCATCGTTCTTTTGCTCTTTTCCATTACCGGTCATTAACAAATCTTCGGAATGTGTCAGGTTCCATGCGGCATGGGCGAGGATGTTTGCGAGGTCGGCTACTGTTTTCACTGAAACACCGGCAGGCGGTGCGCGCGATACCGCAAGCCTCGCGACGTTCCATAATACAAACTTTACTTGTATCCGCTTGAAGAAACCGCTTATGCCCTGGCTTTCGATCATTTCTCTCGCGACAGATGCCGCTATCTGTTTTGCCTGCTTGATTGTGGTAAATTGATTCTCGATCTTTGTTACAACTGCCTGGAGGCTATTTATTGAAGCCGTGAACTCATCCAGCCTGTCCTGCCATTGAGGGTGTTTATCGTAAAATGCCTTTATTTTCAATGCTTTTTGAGCGGGGTCGATTTCGGCAAATATCCTTGCGAGCTCGTATTTCTCGGCAAATGGGGCGTAATATATTGCCGCATTTTGTCGAATTTTTGTCTGCTGTCTCTTGCCCTTTTCGGTAGCGCCGAGAGCCAAATAGTCATCCCACGTCATCCCGAGAATTTTGACTACGTATTCACTAATAGAATCTATAGTTAACAGGCCGTCACCCTCGGACTGTTGCGCTGAGTCAGTTAGCTGTTTAAGCGACCCTTCGAACTGGTCAAAGAAACTCAGTTCGCCGCGCGCGGACAGTCTTCCGCTCAGAAGTTTATAGTCCTGAGTTTCCAATTTTTGGACAAAATTGCCGTTGTCATCAAAGATATCCAGGGTGAACTGGGGAACACCCACGAGTTTACCGTAAGTCTCAAGCGCTGTAACTTTGTCCAGTGTCGGCACAAAATACTGGCCTGGCCCACCGTCTTTGTTCGGCGCGCTGTCTATGATATATGTGCCGTATGGGCATGTGAAGAGCGCGAGCGCATGTCCTTGTATAACGCCGCCAAACCCGTAGGCGCCTTTTGCTACGTATGCCTGGATGTCCACGCCTGTCTGCTGTGCGAGCGAAGCTATGAATTTTGCTATTCCCGTACAATCTATAATCGGGTTTTGGGTATTGCTGTTAATAGCATCCTCAAGAAAGGCGAACTTAAGCTGGTCAGGAATGGACCCAGCCTGATGGTACTTGTAGATATATTCCGTCATCTCAGCGGCAATGGCAACAAGATACTGTGTAAGCGCTTCATTGGAAAGATTCTTGCTTTTTAACCATTGCACAGCGTCAGCGTACGAGGGATTGGTTGACAGAAAATTATTAAAGTCTGTAACATATTGCTGATCCTGAACAAGCCGGTATGTGCTTTCCGATGCCTGCGAGTATCCATCTGTGACACCGGAATAGGAAGCACGAGCATTTATGTGAGTAGAGATAACCGAAATGGACACAGCGAAACTCGCTGCACTCCAGTACTCCGCCTGGGGCACATCGAGCGCAGCCCCGGCCGCTAAAGCAAATTTGTCAAATAACGGAAGCGTCACTTTTCCTGATACATCCATTTCGTCCGGCTGGTATTCGTTGCCCGAGTCAGCGAACTTGCCGAAGAAATCGGCCCTTGTTGTCACACCTTCTTTACGGCTTTCGACGCCAATGTCTATCCCGTTAGTATTTGTCAGTAGTTCCCGCTCATAAGAAACCCTCATAAGCAAGCGGTCCTTAGCTTCAAGCTCAAGCCAGGTGAGCAGGGAATATGGATAGATGCTGTATATCTGCTGGTTGTCGAGCTCTATGTTCTTAAGCGCCATCGTAAAATTTCCGGCAGTTCCTAGCCGTATTTCTGATCCAGGCATGGTGCGGTAAACGAGACTCATCCCTGGCCCGAACTGGAGATCGGGGTTTGCATATGCCCCCTGCATCCCGGGCATCATCGCGATATAAAACGAGGCATCCTGCATAAGCATTAACCCCATGCCGAACGCGTCCGAAAAAGCTAAATATTTTCCAATATCCCCGTATTCGCTTGCAGATGAAAAATTGTAATATGGGGCCAGGCCGCCATCAACAAGCCCGAACGCGTCACCAGCTTTGACTTTACCCTGCAGCATTAGTTGCGCGTCCTGATTATAGTACGTACCACCCAGCGAAGCGGCAGCGAATGAGCTCCAGCCAAGCATTGTGTCCGGGCCGGTGCCTTTAAGCACGCCTAACTCAAGGCTTACCTGGTCCGGGTTATTTAAGAACTGGTATGAGCCGAATATCCCATTGTTTGAGACGTCCTGCGCGTGCAAAGACACCAGAGGCGCAAACATGAGCAGTAGCGGAAGCAGGAACGTGGCGAGGTTAATCTTGCCCACGCGCGGCTTCCCGGACTGTTGGGCACCTGATTTGAATATATTTTGATTTTCTCGTTTCGCGGATATATCTGCGTGTTCAGGAGAGGAAATCAACTGATCAGAAATATCCAAAACCGTTTCTTTATCAGGTTCATTAAACCCTATATACAAATCCGTATCCATCCCTGCTGCTGTCCGGCTGTAGCTGAGCAGTGCTGGCACAACTTCAGATAGTTCGAAAAATGACTGCAGCCCGAGCCCGCCAATTGTTTTAAGTTCTCTCGGGCGGGCGGTTAGAAACGCTTTTTTTCCTTTTTCCTGATAGTACGCCTGGTTGCTGACAAGCTTGGTCCAGTCGGAGTCCTTAACGGTGTCCTGATTTATACTCACCCTCAAAACGCTCTGTTTCGGATAATACAGTATCCGCCCTTTTACTTTTTCATCCGCGTTCGCGCCTGTGGCCCGCCAGGCATTCCCGGCAAGCTCAGATATGACACCTTCAGTTTGCTCGATCGCTTTCTTACTCTTGAACGGCACATTCCTTACGATCGTTTTGTTGACTACGCCCATAAAATCACTGAGACCAGTAAAGGAAACCAGTTCCTGAGAGTCCGAGAGAGTGCCGAGGACATTCTTTTCTAAAGAAGGATCGAAAACTACGGATGTTTCGGCCAGCGATGTTTCACGAGATATATTCGTCCCGTTGACTTTATCCTGCATCAGCAAGTTTTGAGGTACATGGGTAAGGTTCCAAGCCGCATGGGCAAGGATGTTGGCGAGATCTGTCACATCCTCAACGGTCGCGATACCGGCAGGCGGGGCACGCGAAACCGCGAGCCTCGCCACATTCCATAATACTAATCTTATCTTAAGGCGTTTAAAGAAACCGGATATTTGCTGGCTCGCAATTATATCGCCTGACATCGCTGCCGCTATCTTTTTGGCCTGCTTGATATCGCTGAACTGTTTTGTTACGGTTTCTACGGCGGCCTGCAGGCTGTTCATTGAAGCAATAAACTCATCAAGGCGGCCCTGCCACTGAGGGTGTTTATCGTAAAATGCCAAGATCTTCAAAGCTTTTTGGGTGGAATCGGTCGTATCGAATATCGCCTGAAGTTCCTGCTGCTCGGAAAAGGGGGCGTAATAAATAGCTGATTCACCTGCTATCTGATTCCGTTGACCTTTTGACAATTTAAGGAATTGTTCCCATTTTAAACCTTTGACCTTTTCCACATATTCCCGCTGGGTTTCCATTTTTTGATATGCAGAACCATTTTTACCAAGATACCAGTTATTAGGATCATCATATCCATCATTTGTGTTACCATACGACGCCTCTCTCTTCTCTTCCTCTTCCTCTTTCTTAATTATTTTCACGATTTCAGCTAACAACTTCTCACCAGCAGGGTCACCCAACTTTACCAGTGTTTCTGCTACTGATTTGCGGACATTCAAGTTCATCTGACCGTTTTCTGCAAGTTCTTTTAGAACTATTACACCAACAGGGTCTCCCAATTTCGCCAATGCCTCTGCTGATGGTAAGCGAACCCAATCCGTTATTTTCTTGTTTTCTGAGATCCATTTTAGGCCCTCCATATCGTTTCGCACTTTATATATCTCAATCAAAATTTCTGCTGATGATTCGCGAACTTTGTCCGCTAGTTTCTCGTTTTCTGCAAGCCATTTTAGACCTTCTATATCGTTTCGTACTTTATATATCTCAAATAAATATTCTGCTGCTGCGGCGGGGACTCTGTCCACTAGTTTCTCGTTTTCTGCAAGTTCTTTTAGAACTATTACACCAACAGGGTCTCCCAATTTCGCCAATGCCTCTGCTGATGGTAAGCGAACCCAATCCGTTATTTTCTTGTTTTCTGAGATCCATTTTAGGCCCTCCATATCGTTTCGCACTTTATATATCTCAATCAAAATTTCTGCTGATGATTCGCGAACTTTGTCCGCTAGTTTCTCGTTTTCTGCGAACCATTTTAGACCTTCTATATCGTTTCGTACTTTATATATCTCAACTAAAGCTCTTGCTGCTGATTCGCGAGCCTCATACGGATTCGCTATTTTATCGTTTCCTGCAAACCATTTTAGGCCTTCCACATGCATGTACTCTTTATATTGATGACCGAGTATTTCAGCGGAAACGTAGTATTTTTCTGCTTCTCTTTTTAAAGACGCTTCTCTTTTTGCGAACTTTAACACTTCCTTAGAACAATAATCCTTCACCTTGTATTGCCTGTTCAGCAGTTTCAATATTCTGTTCCTAACTTCACTATCCGCAAGGCCAGACTCTTCAACGATCTTTGAAAGCATCGAGGCGATGACTGTTTCTCTTTCATTTGTGCTCAGCGCTTTGGCTAAATTTTCTGGTAAATAAAGCGACAGATTGCCTTTGTTTATTTTTGTATAGAAAGTGTCATAATGGTTCGCGTCCGTGTAGCTCGCGGTATTCTTCAACCCGAACAATCCTCCACCCACGATAACTTTTATCGTTAAATTGTCTATCATTGTCTTTACATACTCTTCGAACGCAGAACTGTCTATGGCATTCATGCCTTTTATCTTTGAAAAGACATTCATAAACATGTTGCTCAAGGCGGGTTTTATTGATTCGTCAACACCTTCTTTTTCAACATATCCTCGCTTCTTCAGCTCATCGAGCTGGTTTGCTAGTTCCTTATCCCTTTCCGGCGTGCGCTCGGTACCGGTCAGGTTTGTGTGGATAATATTGCTTTCTACCAGAGCGTACTCTATGCGTTTCTCTACCAGTTCCTGTCTGCTCATCTGGCTTATCTGGAGCTCGCCGTTATCCTGCAGTCTGGAGGATATATAGAGCGGGTCTCCTACCTGGGCAAGCATAGCTTCAAGACGGTTTTTGAAC
>CAZSIW010000055.1:0-9377 GCA_964606755.1 uncultured Elusimicrobiales bacterium
GGGACAGTGATATTTGACAGCTTTCTGCTCAGCGGCTATGTTTTTGCCATGCTCATTTTTTGAACACGAAGTAAAAATCACCGCTGGTAAAATGAATATTATGACAGCTATTATTAAGGGTCTCACGGTCATTTTGAACCTCCATTGTCCAGCTCGGTGCCGGTCACAAGTTCAAGCTGTGCCAGGGTATCGCGGTATTGTTTCACATACTCAAAGTATTCAAGCTTGAAACCGAGATAGGCTCTTATGTCGTCCAGGAATTCCAGAAAATTCGACTCGCCCCCGCTAAAAAGAGATTGCGAGACCTTAAGAGACTGCTCGGATTTAGGCAATATGCTGTTTTTATAAAGTTCGATAAGCCGTCTGTCGGCGTCTAATTTGGTAAAACTCTCTTTTGCTTTCAATACAGCCGAAAGTTCCATTTGTTTCTCGTCCTGCCCTGCGGCAAGAAGCTCGTGCCGAGCTTCTTTAACACCCGCGTCCTGTTTCCAGAACCAGAGCGGAACGGTGAAACCAAGCATGACATCGCTTCCGTTCGGTTCGTTGTTCAGTGTTTTTTTTCTGTAGGCTATATCAAAATCAGGCAGGTACTCTTTCCCGGCCAGGTTCTTTGAAGCCTTCGACTTCAATGCTATTGTCTTTGCCTTGCCGAGCGCGGGGTTGTTGACGGCCGTAAGGGTCTTTATCTCATCCCAGCTCCTTGTCATATAAACGGGGTTTATGTCTTGCGGCGAACCGATCTTCTCTTTAGCGTTTTTTCCTATAAGAAAGTTCAACTCCACTTGAACGGTCTCTTGTTCCTGTTCGAGCGTCGTGACCATGTTGGACATCTTTTCGGCTTCCACCTGAGCGCGCAACACCTCGCTCTGTGACGACTTTCCGTTGACATACCTCGATTCGGCGACCTTGCTGAAGTTTTGCATGACATCGGCTATCTGCCTGTATGTCTCTATCGCCTTTGCGATGTAGCAGTAGTTCGAATAAACCTGTTTAACTTCCGAAACAACCCTGAGCTCCGTTTCCCTGAATTCCCAGCCCATCAACTCCGCCTCACTTTTTGCTATACCACCCCTGGCGGACAGCTTCCCCGGGAAAGGGATCATCTGTGTTATGCCGTACATTTTTTCACTGGCGTTCGACAAGTCAAGAGTCCCTTCGGGGATCGTCCACCAATCAAGCGTAAGCTTTGGCTTGTCCCATGTTTTTTCCTGCACAACCCTTTCATTAGAAGCATTCCATCTCTCACGCGCCGAGATAAGCTCGGGATTGTTCTGTTTTGCGGCTTTGATCAGAGTATCAAGTGACACATACTCCTGCGAGTATGCCGCAAGCGGAAATCCCAGGCTGAACAACATGAAGGATATTAGAAATGCTGTCTTAGACATATTCCCTACTTTTTTTGTATTTTCTTGTCTGCCACAATTTTATCACTTTTCACAGGAGGCGTAACCGCCTTCTTCTCTAAAGTCATCCCGCATTTCGGGCACTTTCCGGGTTTATCGCTCTTCACTTCCGGATGCATCGGGCAGGTATAAATAAATTTGCCTTGAACAACCGTCTTCTTCTGGCTGATATCGGCCGTGCAAACAGTCCCGCCGCAACAGTCCATCGCGAACAGGCTGGAATTGATAGAAGCCGACCCCAAAAGCATTGCCGTAACTATAAACATTTTTTTCATTGTCTTCTCCTTAGCGCAATTTACCTATCAATTGTATTATCTGCGGACCCTTGACTATCGTTACTACCAGCAGCACGGCAATATAGAGCGACCCGAGAACGATGCCTGCGTAGGCATATTTTCTCCCCTTTTCAAAACCCGGGAGTATCTCCTTCAGAGCGAGCCCTCCCAGGACTACCGCCAAAATAGCTTTCTCAAGCCCGAACAAATGGACGAACGAAAGCACTCCCAGGATACAACTTACCACCGCCAGCGGATATTTCCGTAACATACAAACTCCTTTTTTAGTTTGCCTGTGCGCCAGTTAGCCAGTTGACCAGTTTTAAAATCCTTGCACTGGAGCACTGGTTAACTGGTAAACTGGATAACTTGCTTTATCATTTGCATTCGCACTTATCGCCTTTACCACACGATTCGCACAACATCATATGACATTTATCGCAGTACTCGATATAGTTCACGGGGCCGACAATATTTTTTCCCGAAACGGAGGCAAATGCGCTTTTTGTAAGTTCAACGGCGGTTTTGAGATCCGCGGTTTTGGCATAAACGAGCGGTGAAAGGGCCGTAAACCCAAGGAACAAAACCAGCAGGACCGAACAGATCACCGGCAGAGGCACGAACCATCGGACAAAAATGTCTGCGATACCTTCAGAGAACACGGAGTCACTTCCATCGGACTCGATCCTTGCCATAAGAGAGCTATAGAATATCTTTTGTTTTTCAACATGTTTCAGATTTCTAATGAACATCCTGTTCTTCATTAACGCATCGAGTTCTTTCCTGCATTTGGCACAAACGGATATATGCTGTTCAACAAGTCGTCTCTCACCTTCCGGCAGTTCGTTATCAATAAAGGAAGATATCTTTTTACATACGTTATCGCAGTTCATACCGAACTCCTATATTTATTATCAATTTGTGAGGTCCCGCCTTGGCGGGACTCCTACTATATATAACGACTAAACGTGAAAATACTTGCGGTTGCTTTTTTGATTATTCATTTACGAGGGTTTTCAACGCAGGCTGGACAATTGTTTTTTGAGGTTCTGGCGGGCTCTAAAGATGAGTGATTCCACGCTTGAGATCGAGCATTCCATTATGTTCGATATTTCTTCATATGACTTTGTTTCATATTCTTTAAGTATCAGGGCAAGTCTCTGGTTTTCGGGAAGTGTCGAAAGGGCGTGTTTTACTAAGTCGTCTATTCTGCTTTGTTCAATAGTTCTTTCTACGGATCGTTCTAATAGATCTGGGACATCGGCCTGTTTTTCTTCATCTTCGGCATTCGGGGAGGATAAGGGTTTCGCCATCGATACGGTGTCCCTCTTCTTTCTTTTCTTGTAATCGAGGCAGGCGTTCGTCGCTATCGCGTACACCCATGTCGAGAATTTAGAGTCCGGCCTGTACCGGCTCTTAAAACGATATATCTTGAGGAACACTTCCTGTGCCAGATCCTCAGCGTCAGCGACGCTCCCAGTAAAACGGTATATAAAATTTATGATCTGTGTACTGTATTTCTCAACGAGCCTGGAGAATGCTTCTTCGTCTCCGGACTGGAAGTAAAGCATCAGCTGAACGTCTTCGTCGACATTTACCATTCTTATACCGATTTTACGGCGTCGAACACATCCTCAACATGTATACGCTTCATGCACTCTACTTTTTTGCAGTTTCTTTCTCTGCAGGGCTGGCAGTCAACGAGCTGCCTTACTATTTTTATCTTGTCACCGTAAGGGCCTGTCCTGAACGGGTTTGTCGGGCCTATTATGGCTACTACCGGGATCTGCAGAGCCGTAGCGAGGTGCATCGGGCCCGCCTCGCTGCCTACGAACATTTTTGACATTTTATAGAGCGCGGCCAGCTCTTTGAGATCAAGCAGACCGGTCAGGTCGTAAACCTTGGATTTGGCGGATGCCAATATCGTCTCGTTTATACCTTTCTCTGACGCCCCGCCTTCCTTACCGCCAGTCAGCAATACCTGGTATCCAAGCTCGGCGCTGATCCTGTCAGCGAGCTGGGCGAACCTTTCAGGGAACCATCTTCTTGACACCCATCCGCCTCCCGGGTGCATAACGACCATCGGTTTATTAATGTCGATCCCATTATTTTTGATGATTGATCTTACAATTGAGCTGGCGGTTTCTGGTATCGAGAATTTGTATTCCGGTTTCTCATCAGGACAACCCAGATAACGAGCCACGGCAAGATGTCTCTGTATACAATGCATCTCGGCATTCTCGGGGCGTATCTGCCTTGAAATCATCCAGGACAGTTCCTTCATACCGTACGTAGACGCGGAGGCCAACTTGAACCTCGCGCCTGCAAACCATGCCAGTAACGCCGACTTGAAAAGGCCGTGAAGGTCTATGCTAATGTCAAACTGTTGAGAGCGCAGGCGTTTCCTGAGATCGAGCAGGTACTTAATCGAGATCCTGCTTCTGTCAAAAACGATCATTTCATCGATGTCGGGATTTCCTTCGATGACCGGCGCGCATCTCTCGTCTACGACCCAGGATATCCATGCCTGCGGGTACTTTTTTCTTAATGCCGATAAAAGCGGGATCGTGAACACAACATCGCCTATCCTGCTGGGCTGTATTATCAGTATTTTCGGGCACGGGTGGTTATTGAGATATTCTCTTGCGTCATCAGACCAGAACTGTTTATGGATAAAACCAGAGAGCTTTTTCATCTCCAGCTCAAAATCCTTGCATTTTGCCGCGACGTCATCGCCCTCTTTAACGGACAAGGGTTTGCCGTAAATGACCGCCGCCTTCGAGAACGGGACAGGAAACTCGTACTTGTCCCACGCCTTTTCGAACACGAATTTTTTCTTTGAGCAGGACGCTACCGGTATAAGAGGAACTCCCGCCTTGAGGGCAAGGTAAACGGCTCCGGGCTTCACTTCGTAGAGCGGCCCCTTCGGCCCGTCTACGGCGAACGCCGCGCTGGCTCCCTTTTTCACATATCGGATCATCTCCACCAGAGCTCTCTCGCCGCCTCTCGATGAAGAACCCCTGACAGTACGATACCCCAGAGAATTCAGGATGCCGGTCTGTATCTCGCCGTCTTTCGAGAGGCTCGTCATTATCACTGCGCCCTGTCCCCTGTGCCAATAGCACGGCAGGAACTGTTCGCCGTGAAAAAAACCATAAACAACTTTCGGGAATTTTTTCCAGCTGGAGGAGTTAACTTCGCGGAAGCTGAGGGTCCGGCCTATCAACCTTATTATGGATGACCCGATCAGGGAAAAGATTTTTTGCTTCATGCGTTTTTCAGCATTCCGGTTATAAGCGAGTATGTTCTGTCAACAACGCCCATCTGTTTTTCCACGACCTGTCTGGCGTTGCGTCCCGTGAGCGCCCTGCAGGAATCGTCAGATAAAAGCTTGGCCGCCGTTATAGAAAGTTCGTCAGAATCGTTGATCTTAAGGCCGCCGCCGGTTTCTATCAGAAGTGAAGCCTCGCCGTCAAAGTTTTGCATATAGGGCCCAAAAATAACAGGTTTTGAATAGAAGGCGGGTTCGATGGGATTTTGCCCACCCTTGTTCACGAGCGACCCCCCGACAAAAACAATGTCCGCCAGAGGATATACCTTCTGCAGTTCTCCGAAGGTGTTGATCAAAAGGCAGTCAAACCCGTTGCCTTTCATCTCTGTCCTTAGCACGTAAGAGTAACCGCGTTTCTCGAGCAATACCTTTATATCGTTTATCCTGTCGATGTGTCTCGGAGCGATTATCAGCTTAAGGTTTTTGAATTGCAGTCTTAATACGGAGAAAGCGTCCAGTATCAGCTCTTCCTCCCCCACCCTGGTGCTCGCGCAGACAAAGACTTTTGCGTCATTCGATAAAAAGAATTCCTCTCTTGTCGAGCCGTCGTGCGGTGTCCCCGCGTCATATTTAATATTGCCGTATATCCCTATCTTCTCGGGGTCCATACCCAGCTCAACAAACCTCTGCATATCCTGCGCCGACCTCGCGGAGACATAGTCGATGCTTCTCATTACGCTGCGCATGATAAACCTGCCGGCCTTATAGTAAGGGAATGAATAAACCGATATCCTGCCGTTTATAAGGATCACCTTCAGGTTGTTCTTTTTCGCGGTCATTATCAGACCTGGCCAGAGTTCTGTCTCGAAAACGATCAGCGACGACATCCTGAACCGGTTTATGAACCTCTTAACAAGGAATGAGAAATCGAGAGGCGCGTAATAGACATATTTTGAATAGTTATTTTTTATGGCGTGGTTCCTCGCCGAAGTCGTCAATACCGTTATTACAACCTCGTAATCCTGAGACAGCATCCTGACGAGCTTCTCAAGAGCTTTCACCTCGCCGAGAGACGCGCAGTGCATCCATACAAAGGGTTTATCCCCGTCCCGGGCGCCGGCATCGAAAACGAACCTTTGAGCTATTGATGGGAAAAAATCGTCGACAAACCTTTTAGGTGAACGGATAAAAAGAATCGATATGGCAGGAATAAACAAAAGACATAGGATCAAATCGTACATTAGAAGCATCGGGTATTACCTGCTTAACTGTTTTTATTTTTTAGAACCGCGCTTCTTTATCGGGGTCCAAAACACTACCTCGCAGGAAGTAAACTGGGGCTGGAACCCGTTTTCGCCAGGGTAAGAAACACCTATTTTATCGAAAGGTAAAATCTTGAGCACCTCTTGAATTGTCTCAGCGGAAGAAACGGTCACCCTTTGAGAGAGTTCGCAGTCTTCGTCTTTGGCCTCATCACCCAGAAGCCGGTTTATGAAATTGGCGGACTGTTCCAGTGCTTCCATGAAGATTGAGTGCATCACGCGCTCTACGACGATCTCGTTCCTTTCGGCCAATGACGCCATTTCGGCGTCAGCTCCGGGGCCGACGCTCACTATAAAAAAACTGGCTGCCACCCATTTTGGCGGCGCTTCGACACCGACAGGGAAATGCAGCTTCTCTTTCGACACGGTCTCAAATACAGAAGAAGGCGTAATGATCTTCTGGGCCCTGTCACTCTCGTTGTCTATAAGTTCCTCGATCTCTTTAGTGATCTCGCAGGTCTTAGCGGTGCTCTTGAGGTTCCTTACGATATCCCTGAATCTCAGGTTGATCTTGAATTTCTTGATCTTTTTCGTACTCATTTACTTTACTCTCCTGGTATACGATTGATATACCCTCCTACAACAGCATCACATCGCGCAACATACAGCATGCTATCTTTTTCTTACTGGCATAAACTTTGCGGCCCTGCGTTTCTTGTATTCTTCCCACTCGTATATCATGGGGCTGGCTACGTATATGGACGAATACGTTCCGACCACGACTCCCATCAGAAGCGCGAAAGAAAAATCATGTATGACCTCTCCTCCGAATAAGAACAGGCCCAGCACAACTATGAAAACGGTAACGGAAGTGATCACGGTCCTTGAAAGCGTCTGGTTGATGCTGTCGTTGAGTATTTCGTAGAGCGTTTTTTTGTTATAGAGCTTCAGGTTGTCCCTTATCCTGTCATAAACGACTATCGTGTCGTTCATCGAATAACCCGCGAGGGTCAGAAGCGCTGTTATTACGGTCAGGGTCACCTCTTTATTGAAAACAGAGAACAGGCCGAAGACGATGAACACATCGTGGAACAAGGCAAAAACACCAGCCACGCCCCAGACGCCGGAGTTGAAACGGAACGCGACATAAACGATTATACCGAGTAGAGAAAATGTTATAGCCAGCAGGGCCTGTTGCCTGAGATGTTTTCCCACGGCCGGGCCTACAAACTCCTTTCTTTCAACGATCGGCTTAAGATCCGAATACTTCTGGTTCATAGCCTGCATCACTTTTGAAGCGAACGCGTCAGCGTTAAGGTCTTTCTGTTTGATCCTGACTATAACGGAGTCACCCGAGCTCTGCAGCTCGCAGCCGGTGATACCCGCCGCATCCAGTGTCGAACGGAAACCCACCATGTCCATGGGCCTGTTGAAGCCGACCTGTAAAAGAAGTCCGCCCGTAAAATCAATGCCGTAGTTGGGGCCTCCCCTTACGATAAGCGACACGATGCCCATCAGTATCAAAATTCCGGTCACTCCGAAAAAGAAATACCTTTTGCCGATAAAATCGATGTTCGTCTTGGTCAATAGTTCCACATTTCCTCCAGAGTTAGAAATAAGTCCCGCTGCGCGGGACGAAATTAAGAAATTTGCTCACTACGTTCGCGAAATTAACAACTCGATATTGTCCCAAGGTTTTAATTTCGGCCGCCGAAGGCGGATATATTTCATATTTGCCATAAAATTTCAGTGAGCGAAGCGAACGCATTTCAGTTTTTAAAACTTGATCTCTTCTATGATATGTTCCTGGAACAGAAAATCGTAAACTGTTTTAGTTACGAACACAGCCGTGAAAAGCGTCATCACGATACCTATCGAGAGCGTAACGGCAAACCCTTTCACGGGGCCCGAGCCGAACTGGAACATGAACATCGCGGCTATCAGCGTCGTCAAGTTTGAATCGAATATCGTAACGAACGCTTTTTTATAGCCAGCGTCTATGGCCAGCCGCGGGGTCTTCCCCGCTTTGAGCTCTTCTCTCACCCTTTCAAGGATTAGGACGTTCGCGTCTACCGCCATGCCCAGGGTCAGGATTATACCCGCTATGCCCGGCAGCGTCAGCGTGAAGTGGAAATACGCCATAACGCCAAGAAGAAGTATGAGTTTCAGAAAAAGCGCGCCGTCAGCTATGAAACCCTCGAACCGGTAATAGACCAGCATGAATATCACGACGGCCATTACTCCGGTGACACCCGCTATGATGCTTGATCTTATCGAATCCTCACCCAGCGTCGGCCCGACCGTCCTTTCCTCTATCACTCTAACGGGAGCGGGCAGCGCGCCGGCTCTGAGCACCGTCGCAAGAAGCTTCGCGTCATCCATCGTGAAATTACCTTCGATAACGGCCTTGCCGTCCGGTATCCGTGAGCGTATGACAGGGGCCGACTGCACCACACCGTCAAGCACTATCGCGAGATTCTTTTCCACGTTGGCACCGGTGACCTGAGAGAACAACCTGGCGCCGTCGCTGTTGAACTCTATGGCTACGTGAGGATAGCCGAACTCTCCGCCGAGCTGAACCTTCGCGTTGACCAGGTACGCTCCCGTGAGCTCAGGTGTCGATTTCAGCAGGTAGTACCTGTCTTCCTTGCCCGGGAATATCTGGTATCCAGCCGGGAGCAGTTTCGCTATCTCCGGGTACTTGTCTAGATCTTCAGGTTTGGCGTTTTTCTCGCGCAGCTTCTCGATAACCTCGTTCATGGCGGGGCTGTCGTTGACGATCCTGAACTCAAGAAGAGCGGTTTTGCCTATGAGGTCTTTCGCCCTTTCGGGATCCTTGATGCCGGGCAGCTGGACCACAATCCACCTGTCGCCCTGTTTTGTTATCAAAGGCTCCGAAACACCGAACTGGTCTATGCGGTTCCTTATGATCTCAATAGCCCTGTCGATGGCATCGTTTATATCGATACCTTTCTGAAGCTTATCGGCGTCGAGTTCAAGAACCAGGTGCACGCCGCCCCTCAAGTCAAGGCCGAGGTTGAGTATCTTGCCCACGATGGGGTCCTTCATTTTTTCTTTCTGGTCCCGCTCTGCCTGCGGTGTCCGGTACCAGTCATAGGTCGGATACAGGAAATAGATTGAAAGCCCGAGAAATAAGACAGTGAGC
>CAZSIW010000056.1:0-9321 GCA_964606755.1 uncultured Elusimicrobiales bacterium
GCTGGGGATGATTGTGGGCTCGATAGTCGGCGGTTATGTCCCTGTACTGTTCGGGATGAGTTCTTTTTCTTTTACGTCGCTTTTTATGAGCGCCGCCGGGGCCGTGGTAGGGATATGGCTCGCGTTTCGGATATCGCGGTGAGAAACTATATCAAATATCAAGGATCAAAAATCAAAATGATACGCCAAAATCTAAAAGCTGATTCAAGTCACAAAATTTTGATATTTTATGTTTGATTTTTGATGTTGTAAAAAGAGGGTAGCAAAATGAAATATAGAAAATTCGGCAAAGTTGACTGGGAAGCATCGGCGCTCGGGTTCGGGTGCATGCGCCTGCCTACTCTTGACTCAAAACCGATGAGCCCTAATATAGATGAGAAAGAATCGATAAAGATGATCCGCTACGCGATAGACAACGGTGTTAATTATGTTGACACCGCCTATCCGTACCATGCCGGAAGCAGCGAGATCGTTGTCGGCAAGGCGCTAAGGGACGGGTACAGGCAGAAGGTGAAGCTCGCAACGAAGTCACCCATGTGGTTCGTGAGCACGACCTCGGATTTTGACAGGTACCTTAACGAACAGCTGAAAAAACTGCAGACCGATCATATCGATTTCTATCTTTTGCACGGGCTGGACGGTTACAAGTGGAAGAACACGGTGCTAAAGCTGGATGTTTTAAGGTCGGCCGAAGCGGCGGTTAAGGATGGAAGGATCAGGCATATCGGGTTTTCTTTTCATGACAGCTTCGGCCCGTTTAAGGAGATAATAGACGGTTACGATAGCTGGGATTTCTGCCAGATACAATACAACTACATGGACATAAACAACCAGGCCGGCACAAAAGGCCTGAAGTACGCGGCGCAGAAGGGTATTGCCGTAATAGTGATGGAGCCACTGCTGGGAGGAAGGCTAGCCAACCCGCCGGAACCTGTCAAAGAGCTCATCGAAGGTTTTGGAGAAAAGATATCCCCTGTCGGGCTTGCCCTGGACTGGGTGTGGAGCCAGCCCGAGGTTAGCTTAGTTTTGAGCGGAATGAGCACTATGTCTCAGGTCCAGGAGAATATTAATTGCGCGAACAATGCGTCCGCGGGAGCTCTCAGCGGGGCGAAGCTCGCGCTTATTGAAAAGATAAGGGCTAAGTATAACGAAAAGATCGTGATACCCTGCACCAAGTGCGGGTATTGCATGCCCTGCCCGAACGGGGTGAACATTCCGAGGAATTTTGAGCTTTATAACGACGGGTTTATCTACAACGCCATGAACGTGTCCCGCACGGTATATCAGAAATACATGACCGAGGCGGAGCGGGCCGGAAAATGCGTGGAGTGCAGGAAATGCGAGGAGAAATGCCCGCAGAAAATCCCTGTGAGCGAGTATATGCACAAAGTTCACGAAGAGTTGAGCAGAGAGTAAGATAAATCAAATATCAAAAGTCAAAAGTCAAAATGACAGGCAAATTCAAAGGCAAGGTTTTAATTAATGGCTTTTCCTTAATTTTGATATTTGATCTTTGATTTTTGATATTACGGAAGTATCAAGGAATATTTAAATATGAAATCAAGCAAACAAAATATACTTATTTCAGCATTGTTTTTTATGCTGCTTCTTTTGACTGGGTGTTCGGATTTTACCCTTTTGAGCCACTGGAAAGACAGAGACATCGTGATAGACGGAAAAGACACGGAGTGGCAGGACAGCATGGTACAGGTAGGCCACTTCTATCTTGGAGTTGCTAATGACGCCGACTATCTATATATATGCATGTCCATAACCGACAAGATAACCAAGGCGCAGATAATGGGTGTGTTCGAGCAGGAATTCACCGTTAGTTTTTCGACCCAGGAAAAAATGACGAATTCTTTCGGGCTGAGGTTCTCTAACGACTCGCCGGAGATGGACGAGACCCTGATAAAAAGGCTGAAGTATTTAAAAACGCAGTCGTTCCAGAAGATAGCAGAAGAGATGATGAACAACCTTGTCATCGAATTCACTGAGAACGAGAACCCGATAGCGACCCTCGAAGAGGCGAAAGGGGTAGACGTGGCGGCGGGGATGTCTTTGAACGGCAGAAAACTCACCTACGAGTTTAAAATACCTCTGACGCGAAGCGAAGCGCATCCCTATGCGATATGCGCAAATCCGGGCAAACCCATATACGTCAGCTTCAGGACCTCGGAGCTGGACCCGGATTTTCTCGCGAAGGAAATGGGCGGCGGCAACGGCGGACAGAACCCGGGCATGCATGCGGGGATGGGCGGGCGGGGCCGAGGGCGCACAATGGCCGAGGAACTGGAGCCGTTCAGCTACGTCAAAATGCTGGGCAAGATACAACTTGCCGGAGCGAATAGGTCGTAAGCGATGTTAGACGGAAATGATCCCGCGCAAAAACAAATGACCTTTGAAGAGTTTGAAACTCTTGTCGGCGAGACAGTTGATTCACTGCCCGAACGCTTCAGAAAAATCCTGTCTAAAAACGAAATAAGCGTAATACCGAGACAGAAGGTCCCTTCGCCGTTAAAAACCAGCCACAAGGGCAAGATCGTTTTCGGGGTCTTTATAGGCCTGCAGCTCGGGCGTTTTACCGATATGCAGACCGAGCCTACCAGGATAGAGCTGTACAAAGAAAGTTTTGAAAGGGTTTTTGAAGATGCCGCGCAGATGAAGCAGCAGATACGCGATACCGTTATCCACGAGATAGCGCACTATTTCGGGTTTTCTGAAAAACAAATAAGAAAACTCGGTTATTAATGTCTGCCGAAAATTGTTTTTCTCTGATCTCGCTTCTTCGACGATATGTTTTAGGAAATTTATCAGAACTTCAAGTTGACTCTCTGTGATTTATTAGATAAATTATGTTTGAGTCTTGCCGCGACGCCGGCTCCTCGCTTTTCATCCTGTCCGAAGTGTCCAATCTTGCCATCATTAACCCGTTTTCCAGGCGTCCCCGGCCAGAGGCAAAATATATGAACGAAATAAACACGATTAACTCATTCAGGGAAGAAACCACGTTTATAGAGCAGAAGAAACTCGATATAAACACGATCGAGATACTGCTCGGCTTAAGAGGCGCGCCCGATAAAGAAAAACAGAAAGCAGAGCGCATAAAATCCGTTCTCGGCGATGAGTTTTACCCTGAGATAATATACACGCTCCTGCATAAAATAATAAGAGACAAAGACGAGGCCAGGCGGTTCCTCGAAAACATCCTCCTGCATAAAAAGAAGCTCGACAGGCAGCTTGTCAGGGACGTCGGCCTGCAGGTCGCGGCGCTGGATTATTCCAGCAATATAAAGAATATTTTTGTGACGCCGACAATAATCGAAGAGGGCAAGATCCTGGAGTTTGCGAGGATAGCGAACAGGGACGAGCTCACCAGCGCTTTTGATAAGGGAACGCTCCTTACGGACCTGGCAAGAGAGATAGAGCGCACGAAAAGATACGGGTCTAACTTCGCGGTCATCTTCATAGATATTGACAATATGAAGCAGATAAATGACACGTACGGCCACGAGGCGGGCGATTTCACCCTGAAGTTCCTGTATGACATTATGAGGAAATACCTCCGTTCGGTAGACGCCGTTTACAGGTTTGGCGGGGACGAGTTCGTGGTTTTTTTGCCGAACACGAACATCGACACCGTCAAAATAGTGGCAAGAAAGCTTATAGAGCAGATAAGGGAGAACAGGATAACCTACACCACGTCTTCAAAAAACGTTTCGTTCGGCATTACCGTAAGCATGGGGCTGGAGGCTTTCAATTACAAGAACGTCATAAACGTGCAGGAGACGCTGGAGGCCGTGGACAAGTTCCTTTACGACGCTAAGAAGTTCGGCAAGAACAGGATACACTCGTCCAACGGAAAAAGCGCCGAAAAGAAAGTGCTCGGGATCGAGCTTAAGGTTACGAGCCACATGCTCAATGATGTCAGGCAGGTCATCAGGGGCACGCCCATGACTGGCGGCATCGCGGCGGGAAGGGCCTACTGCCTTGACAACGATCTTGACTACATGAAGTCCTATGAGATCGGCGACGCGGATATAGAAAAAGAGATCGACAGGGTCAAGAAGGCGGTTTCGGACGTTAAGGCCGATCTTAAGGATATGGAAAACAAGATCAGGGAAAACCTCAGCGGGGAAATGGCGAAAATATTTTTTGTGCATTCAACCATCCTCAGCGACGAAGGAATATTGAGCGAGATAAAAGAGACGCTCAAGAGAGAAAAGCTTAATGCCGAGGTGGTCGTCAGGAACGTGTTCAAGAGGATAGAGAACAGGTTTAAATTCTCGCAGGATAAGGTAGTGAGGGACAGGTCCTTCGATATCGCCGACATATCAAGGAGGATAATCTGCAAGCTGATGGGCGTATCGGAAGGCGTGTTATGCAACCTGCCGAAGAACAGGATAATCGTCGCCCAGAGTCTTCTGCCATCCCAGAGCGCGAATCTGAAGAAGAATTTAATCAAAGCGGTTGTGACCGAACTGGGCAGTAAAAATTCGCACGCGGCAATCCTCGCGAGCGGTTTTGGCATACCTTACGTCTCCGAGACCGAATATCCCGTCACCAGGATAAAACATGGAAGCGTGCTTATAGTGGATGCGAACAAGGGAAGGATTATTGTCAATCCGAACAGCTTGGACTGGCGCCACCTGCGTTCCGTGGTCAGATCCGGGTTCAGGGAAAACCTGAAACTGATAAAAAGGTACAAGAACATAACACTGCTGAAGGGAAAAAAAGCCGTAAGGGTTTTCGCGAACGTTAACACGAAAGAGAGCATTGACGAAGCAGTCGAGTTCGGCTGCGACGGGATAGGGCTGTTCAGGATGGAGCAGATATATATGCAGAACGCAGTTTTTCCTACAAGGGAACAGCTCTACGATACCATGAAAGACCTGTTCGAAAGGGTGGAGGAAAAAGAAATAACGGTGCGCCTGCTCGACATTGGCGGGGACAAGGTGCTCCCCTATTTGAACATCACGGACGAATTCCGCTCGCCTCTGGGAATGCGAGGCGTGCGTGTGCTCCTGAAATACCCGAAGGTGCTTGAGGCGCAGCTTTTGGCTCTTATGGAACTGGGCAGGGACTATAACATCAGGATACTCATACCGATGGTTACGATGGCGCAGGAGGTGGCGTCGGTGAGAGAACACCTTAAAAAATGTAAAAAAATACTGAAGGCCGAAAATAAAAAGTTCAGGGACGATATAATGCTGGGCTCGCTGGTAGAGGTCCCCGCGGCCGTCGCGAAGGTTGAAGACATCCTAAATTATTCCGATTTCCTGAGCATAGGGACCAACGACCTCGTCCAGTATATAATAGCTTACGCCAGGGAGATAGAGGATTCCGCCAGGTACGGCGATGTCGGCACGGAGATAGTGTTCGGCTACGTAAGGGACGTGCTGGCGATGTCCAGAAGGTGGAATATAGACTGTAGTATCTGCGGTGAACTGGCCGGGAACACGTTTTATACCGAAAAACTTCTGAACCTCGGCCTTGAGAACTTCAGCGTTTCGCCCGGCAATATATTAAAGGTGAAAAAAAAGATATCGGACGTTCTTACGGTGTATAGAAGAAAAGGTTTCATTTGAGTTGGACGCACAACACTAAATATATTATAATCTGTCCATGCTCGAAATATCGTTGTTCTGCCTGATACTGGCCATCCTCGTTTTCCCCATAATTTTTAAAAGCGTAGAAAAACATCTTGAGATTTTTCTTTTTGCAGCAGGCGCTTTGTCGGTCACCCTCCCGCATTTTTTTGGCGGTTCCGACCTCTGGACACCTCAGTTGGTGATAGACGCATTCAAGGAACCGTTATCCATAACGGCCGTCATACTGGCCGCCGGTGCCTTGTTAACTATTTTTGACAGCGCGATAAACCGCCTGATACTTAAGATCGAGCGAATTCTGGGTTTAAGACTGTTCTTAAGCCTGTTGATAGTAGCACTGGGTCTTTTCTCAAGCGTTTTCACCGCGATAGTCTGCGCGATAATTCTGGCCGAGGTCGTTGACGGGCTTGCATTAAATGAAAATTACAGGACAAAAATAGTCATATTGGGCTGTTTTTCGATAGGACTGGGGGCTGTTTTGACGCCGCTGGGCGAGCCTCTTGGCGTAATTTGTATTGCCAAACTGAAAACCAGCCCGTACAACGCCGGTTTCTTTTTTCTTTTCAAGACTTTGTACGCTTATGTCCTGCCCGGTATATTCCTTATGGGTCTGGCCGGTTTTATTGCAAGGCCGGAAAAAGCGGGTAACGGGGCGGAAGGTAGCGCACCCGTGAACAGGGGCCTGAGAGATCTTTTCGGATACGCTCTACGGGTATATGTTTTTATAATGGCTCTCGTTTTTCTGGGCACGGGCCTCAAGCCTGTTGTCGATTCCTATATTATAAAATTACCGGACATCGCGCTCTACTGGATTAACATGGTCTCGGCGTTCCTGGATAACGCCACTCTTGCCGCCGCTGAGATAAGCCCGGCGATGACGTTGCCCCAGCTTAAACACATCATCATGGGGCTTCTGATATCAGGCGGAATGCTGATCCCGGGCAACGTGCCCAACATCATCTGCGCCAAGAGGCTTAATATCAAGAGCAGGCAGTGGGCGAGGATAGGCGCACCATTGGGTCTTGCTTTGATGGTATTGTGTTTTGCTGTGTTCTGCCTGGGTAAGGCATGTATGAATTTGCCTCACAATATTCCTTAATTAACTTGGTACAAAATTCGTGAAGATCGGCAACAGGGTGAGTAACCTGACCTGGCGCATCAGAAAGGACGGATTGAAGATAGAGACTGAGTCGCAAGCCGTCGGTTAAACGGACGCAGGTTAAGTATTCCGCATTGACTGGGGTTTTGTTGTAGTGTATAATTGAGGTGTTCCTAAACGGACAAAAAATGAAAAAAATATTCAGCTGGCAATTTTATCTGGTTTTTATCTTTCTTTCATGCTCTTTTGTGATACTGTACGCGCATGTAAGGGTTTTCAACAACCTGCACGATGTTGTCTATTATCTCTGGATGAACATCGGGTTTTTGTTCATCGAGGCGCTCATAGTAGCTTTCATATTTGACAGGATACTGGATTTCAGGGAAAAACAGTCGCTATTGAAGAAGCTTAACATGGTGATAGGAGCGTTTTTCAGCGAGGCCGGCACCGTGCTCATGAAAAAGCTGTATAAGCCCGGACAGGGCGGGTCGGAGAGCCTTGAATATCTGAGCGTCGGGGTGGGCTGGAAAAAACATGATTTTTTATCAGCAAAAAAGAAACTAAAAAGTTCTGTTTTTGAGCTGGATCTTTCTCCTGAGGAACTGATGCGGCTAAAAGAGTTCCTTTTACCCAAAAGAGAGTTTTTTTTACGGCTTATGGAAAACCCCAACCTCCTGGAGCACGAGTCTTTCACGGATCTTTTGTGGAGCGTCTTCCATTTAACGGAAGAGCTCGAGGCCAGGAATGAGATTAAAAACCTTCCGTCGCTGGACACAGATCATATTGTCAACGATTCAAAGAGAGTTTATGTGTTGCTGTTAAGGGAGTGGCTGTCTTATATGGAACACCTCAAAAACGATTACCCTTATCTTTTCTCGCTCGCCGCAAGGACGAACCCGTTCAATCCCAACGCATCGGTAATAGTAAAATAATGAGCGCCCTCTATTATAAATTCTCGGAGTATTTCAGACAGCTCGGGTACGGTTCCAGGGTCCAGAAGATATCCGTAAATGCCGGATTTTCCTGCCCCAACAGGGACGGCAGGATATCTGATGCCGGGTGCATTTTCTGCAATAACGAGGGGTTCAGCCCGAGCGCTTCAAAACGTGCGCTGACGGTAGCCGGCCAGATATCCGGATCGATGGAGTTCCTGAAGAAACGCTATAAAACCGATAAATTCGTTGTCTATTTTCAACCCTTTACGAACACCTACGCGCCTTTGCCGCGCTTGAAGGAAGCTTATGATTCGATAATAAGTTTCAAAGAGGTGGTCGGCATATCGATCGGAACCAGGCCGGATTGCGTCGACAAAGATATTATAGAGCTTATAAATTCCTATACCGATAAATACGATGTCTGGATAGAATACGGACTGCAGAGCATTCACGATCCCACACTTGAGAAAATAAACAGAGGGCATAAATATAAAGATTTTCTGAACGCGGTCGGTTTGACCAGGAGCTGTCCAAAGATAAAAATATGCGCTCACGCGATATTGGGACTGCCGGATGAGACCGGCGCGATGATGTTTGAAACCGCGCGTGAAATGGCGAAGCTTAAGATAGACGGGATAAAGTTGCACCCTCTTCACGTCGTTAAAGGCACGGAGCTTGAAAAGGCCTGCGCCGCCGGCGGAACAACACTTTTGACGATCGAGGAATACGCGGAGCTGGCATCCGGGTTTCTCCAGAGGCTTTGGCCGAAAACTGTTATACAGAGGGTTACCGCGGACTGTCCCAAAAACCTGCTGGTCGGGCCTTCATGGATAAACGAGAAAAGCAGGGTGTTGTCTATGATAGATGAATGTCTTAAAAAAGACAATGCCTGTCAGGGAAAATTGTTTGAATAAGGGTTTGGGCAGCACGCAGCAGACCTAGAATTTGATGTTGGGCCTGAACATCAGGCCGAACACATCCTCGTCATTCGGGTCTCTTAGCGGCCCGGAGTACATGCTGGCTTTCTCGTAGTAAAAACCAATGTCTGTGTGGAAAGCGAATCTTTTGTTTTTCAACGGGTATGATTTGCCTATCATGAAGTAGTGCCGAATGAAAGACAGCGTCTGGTAATCGATATCAGCTCTATATTCTATGCTGGTATTATTAAAAATGGATTCAGTGTGTTCTTTGAAGTCGACCCGCTCTCTCAAGATAGAAAAATATGCAACGTCTTTTATATACGGGTTCCCGTGCTGCTTCGTTCCAATGCGGTAACTCCATTTCATTATCCTGTCCTTGCTGAACCTGTCGCCCTTCACCTTCCATTCCAGCTCATACCAATTATCCGGTATCAAGACGCTTTGCTTTATGTTGTAATCTCCGAAACTGGCGAGATATCCCATGAACGCCTTTCCTTTCAGGTCCGTGTCCATGTTTTTAGGAGTGAACGTGGCGATATTCCCTAAAAATACCGAGTAGGCGTACGGTTCCTGGTAGCCGGAACAGATAAGCTCTACAATATTATTGGTGTTGGAGAACTGGGACCTGTTGTAAAGATCCAGATAGTTGTTCCGTATCGCCACGCCCAGTATGGGCATGGGGTAACAGCTTGCTTCAACAAGAAAAAATTTCGGCAGGAAAGCCTGGCTGAAAAGGTATTTATAGATTTTGCTTTCTT
>CAZSIW010000057.1:0-9262 GCA_964606755.1 uncultured Elusimicrobiales bacterium
AAAATATTCATGGGAGATAGTTAAAAATGGCGGAAATAAGAAAGCATAAACTACGTACCTCCGTATCGGATTATCCGACCGGGACGGTTGCTCCATCAGGTTATCTTATTTCTGGAAGTTCCGGCTGGAGATCGGAAAGGCCCGTGTTTGACGAAAAACTTTGCAGGGGCTGTAGGAGATGTTATCTTTTATGTCCTGACGCAAGTATCGAGAAAGACGGAAAGAAAATAAAAGTAGACCTGCGGTTCTGCAAAGGCTGCGGGATATGTTCGGTGGAGTGTAAGTTCGGCGCGATAGTTATGGAGACAGAAAAGAGATGAGCAAAAATGGCAATAAGAAATTCATATCCGGAAACGAGGCGGTCGCGGAAGGTGTCCGCCTGTCGCGCCCTCACGTTGTTTCTGCATATCCGATAACCCCTCAAACCACTGTTGTGGAAAGGCTTGCGGATATGGTCGCTGACGGCAGGTTGAAAACCGAGTACATGTATGTCGAGTCCGAACACTCGGCGCTTTCCGCCCTTATAGGGGCATCAGCTCTGGGAGCAAGGACTTTTACGGCCAGTTCATCTCAGGGGCTATTGTATATGGCTGAATGCCTGCATTACGCTTCCGGCGGACGGTTTCCGATAGTACTGATGAACGCGAACCGCTCAGTGGCTTTGCCCTGGAATATTCTGGGCGACCAGAGGGATTCTCTTTCTCTGCTCGATTCCGGCTGGATACAGGCATACGCCGGTGATGCACAGGAAGCTTTAGATCTGACTATCCAGGCCTTTGCGATCGCGGAACACCCGGATGTCCTTACTCCGTTCATGGTGAACCTTGACGGGTTCGTGCTGACGCACACATATGAAGCTGTTGACATACCGGAGCAGGATGAGGTCGATGAATTCCTGCCGAAATTTAATACGACGAACAAAATGGATATTAACTCGCCAAAGTCTCTTGGTTTTACAGCGGGAGCAGGCGACAACACGGAGTTTAAATATCTACAGCATCAGGCGCTTCTTTCATTAGCCGGAGTTATTCAAGAAACGGGGGCACGGTTTGAAAGGATATTTAAACGCAAAAGCACAGGTCTTCTGGAAACATACAGGACAGAGGATGCGGAATATATATTAATAACCTTAGGAAGTGTTGCAGGCACAGTTAAACCGGTTATTGAAACACTCCGCGCACAGGGTATAAAAGTCGGGCTTGTCCGGCTGAAGTATGTCAGGCCGTTTCCGGCAAGAGAGATCGCATCGGTGTGTAAAAACGCAAGAGCGACAGGTGTATTGGAGAAAGATATTTCGTTTGGCTATGAGGGCACAGTTTATACTAATGTAAAATCCGCCTTGTTTGATGCGGGAGCCGTAATACCCTCGCACAATTTTGTGGCCGGGCTCGGCGGCAGGGATATTTCAAGAGAGGACATAGTAAAGATGTTTAATATTTTGATAGCTGGTGATGATAAAGAAAAAATACATTTTATAGGACTTAAGCAGTTATGAATGATATATCAAACATCCGGGTTTCAACCGGCAAATTAACCGATGAAGAATATTTTATTGGTCACAAGGCGTGTGCCGGCTGCGGCGGGTGTGTCGCTGTACGCCTTGCTCTTAAAGTCCTGGGAAGCCGTTCTCTGGTCGCGGTTCCCGCGGGTTGTATTTCGGCAGTATCGTTCCTTTACCCGCAGATGGCGTTTGGAGTGAATTCCATAATATCAACTTTTGCCGGAACAGCTTCAATGCTTTCAGGAATGGCCGCCGGAGCAAGGGCTCTGGGGTTGGAGAACGTTCATGTTGTCGGTTTTGCCGGAGACGGCGCAACGGCCGATATCGGCATACAGGCGCTTTCAGGCGCGATAGACAGACATGAGAAGATAATATACATCTGTTACGACAATGAAGGATACATGAACACGGGAGTACAGAAAAGCGGAGCGACTCCAAGAGGAGCAAAAACAACAAACTCGCCGGTCGCAACGCATATGCGGGGCTCGGCTACAAGCAAGAAGAATATGTTCGAGATCGTAGCGGCAAACGGGGTTGATTATGCCGCAACCGCAAGCATCGGTTTCCCTGAGGATTATTTAAACAAAGTAGCCCGAGCAGCTTCCGTTGACGGTACTTCATATATCCATGTGTTATCGCCCTGCCCGACAGGATGGGGTTTCGCAGAACGTGAATGCATTCAAATTGCACGAGAAGCTGTTGATTCTGGTTTGTGGGTTTTAGGGGAATATTTTGATGGAAAGTTTTTTTTAAATAATGAGCCAGCCAACTTTAGATCGGTGAAAGATTATTTGCTCAAACAGAGCAGGTTCAAACATCTTTCGGACAAAGAAATAGCAAATGTCGAAAACGAGCGGGATGAGTATTGGGATAAAGTCCGCGCACGCTGGAAAAGGAAATAATGAATACAGGCTATCAAGGCGCACCGGCAGTGTTGTCAATTTCAGGGCTTAATAAAGATTTTTACATCCGGAAAAAGACCGTGCAGGCATTACGCTCGCTTGACCTCGAAATAAGTCGGGGAGAGTTCCTATGCATTGTCGGCGGCAGCGGTTGCGGCAAGAGCACGCTGCTCAAGATAATAGCAGGTCTGGAAAATGATTATACAGGTTCGGTTCTTCTTGACGGACGTCCCGTGCATGGGCCGGGGACGGACCGCGGCGTCGTGTTCCAGGAACACCGTTTGTTCCCGTGGCTTACGGTCAACGAAAACATCGCGTTCGGCTTACGCGGACACAACGCGGAAAACGACCATTCGGTAAAAGAACACATAAAGCTGGTCGGATTGAACGGGTTCGAGAGGTCGTACCCGCACCAGCTTTCGGGCGGGATGGCGCAGCGCGCAGCGATAGCCCGCGCGATAGTGAACAGGCCGGAGATCCTGCTTATGGACGAACCGTTCGGGGCCCTGGATGCCTTTACGAAAATACAGATGCACGAAGAAGTCCAGCGCATCCGCGCCGCCGAAGAAACAACGGTGATCCTGGTAACGCACGACATAGATGAAGCGGTGTATCTTGGCGACCGGGTAGTGGTGATGTCCAACAGGCCGGGTACTATACGCAATATCTATAAAATTGATCTCCCTCATCCGAGGGACAGGCACAGCGCGGGGTTTGTCGATTACAGAAAGCGCATTTTCGGCGAGTTTTTCGCCCAGGCAAAAGCACTTGTGGATTACACAATTTAGGGGAGACGGTATGACACAAAGAAATATAAGGTCTAAAGTGATCAAGGAAGCCCGGCGGCTCGGGGCGGAGCTTGTAGGCTTTGCGCCGGTTTCACGGTGGGATGATTTTGACGAAGTGCCGGAGCTGTACCGGCCGCGCTCGGTCTGGCGGGAGGCCGAAACCGTTATCGTGCTGGGTGTTCCTATTCTTTTGCCGATAATCGAAAGCACTCCATCGGTAAATTATCAGGAGCTTTACAACACCACCAATCAACTGCTGGACAGGGCCGCCTATCTGCTTTCAGTGTTTTTGAACAATTTGGGGTTCGCCTCTATTTTTTTGCCGCGCGACGGCTACGGGAACCTTGAAATACTACGGCGTAAACCCGTTGCCGGGTTCGGGCACGTGTACGCCGGAAAATATGCGGGGCTGGGAACTGTCGGGTTGCATAACATGCTTATAACCCCGGAGTTCGGGCCGCGCGTGCGGCTGGTATCGGTGTTTACAGAAGCCAAAATTGACGGGTCGCCTCTACAGAAAAAAGAATTGTGCCCGAAATGCGGGCTTTGCGCCAGGTTGTGTCCCGTTGACGCGTTTAAAGAGTCAGAAGATAAAATAGCGGCAGAGATGGACAAAAACCGGTGCACGGTTAGGCATCAGGAGCTGAGGAAAAAAAGTTGCTGGCCGTGCGGCATATGCGCGAAGGTTTGCCCGATAGGCGCCGACAGGGTTTTGTATAAACGCCGCAATGTCAGATATCTAAGAGAAGGCAAGTCGCCGTCCGGTGTGCCTGAAAGTAACAGGAAGCCGGCGCCTTACGGCGAATGGGAGCATCTCAGGGAGCACGGTTCAGAGGAGGTCAATAGATGACGGAGAAGCAGTGGTAAGTGATAAGGGGTAAGTAGTAAGTAAATCAAAACTAAGGAGATCAAAATGGATAGAATAAAAAAAGCTGTATTAGTTCTTGGTGTATTATTAGTGGTTTCTGCTCTCGGGGTGTTCGCACAGGACGATAGCAAGGTCGTGACACTGGATTACGCGTACTATAATCCGGTCAGCCTGGTGTTGAAGGAGAAAGGGTATCTTGAGCAGGATCTTGCAAAAGACGGGATCAAGGTGGTCTGGGTATTCAGCCAGGGAAGCAACAAATCCCTGGAATACCTTAATAGCAAAAGTATTGACTTCGGTTCCACTGCCGGGGTAGCCGCGTTCATTTCGAGGGCAAACGGCAACCCGGTAAAATCCATATATGTCTATTCGAAACCCGAATGGACGGCTCTGGTAACACGTCCCGACAGCGGCATTAAAACGGTCGCCGACCTGAAAGGGAAAAAAGTAGCCGCGACCAGAGGCACAGACCCGTTCGTTTTCCTTGTCCGCTCTCTTGACCAGGCCGGTCTGACGCTCAAGGACATAGAATACGTCGCCCTCCAGCACGCCGACGGAAAAAACGCTCTGCTTCGCAAAGATGTAGACGCGTGGGCTGGGCTGGACCCTCTCCTGGGCCAGGCCGAGGTTGACAGCGGAGCCGTGCTTTTTAAGCGTGACGTGAACCTGAACACGTACGGAGTGCTCAACACCAGGGAAGACGTTATCAAAAACAATCCAAAGACAATTTTGCGTGTTCTCAAGGCCTATGAAAAAGCGCGGCTCTGGGCGATAGCGAACCCTTCGGAGTTCAAGGCTATCTATATCTCCCAGTCGAAAGTGAGCGAAAAGGTCGCGGATAAGGTTCTTGGCGAACGCACCGATATTACCAGGTCACGCATCGGGGCTGAACAGGAAAAATCTATCGCCGCGGCTGGGAACGTCCTTAAGAAGAACTCAGTCATAGCCGACACCGTAGACGTGGAAAAGGTTGTGAATGAACTCATCGAGCCAAGGTTTGCGAAGGAAGTCGTGAAATGAACGTCCTGGTGGGTTTCATTGTTCCGGCCATTCTTATAGGTATATGGGAACTGCTGTCGCGCGCCGGATATTTTCCGCCAAACTGGCTTCCGGCGCCGACGGTTGTTCTTTCCGCCGCGGCCGAACTGGCGCGGCAGGGAGAACTGCTCAAGCACATAAGCGTTACGGTGTACCGCGTCGCCGTCGGATTTGTTATCGGGGTAAGTATAGCGACTCTGTTGGGAGCTTTATCGGGCTGTTCGCGGTGGTTTCGCGAATTGATCGACCCACTGCTGCAGGCGCTGCGCAATATTCCATCGATGGCCTGGGTGCCGCTGTTCCTGTTATGGCTGGGAATTCAGGAAGCATCTAAGATCACGCTTATAGCGGTCGGAGTTTTCTTCCCCGTGTATTTGAACCTGATGAGCGGGATCAGGCACCTGGATATTAAACTCGTGGAAGTCGGACAGGTTTTTAACCTTAAAGGTTTTGAGCTGGTGCGCAGGGTGGTGCTGCCGGCAACAATGCCAGCGTTCATAACGGGTGTCCGCAGCGGTCTCGGGCTTGGGTGGATGTTCGTCGTGGCCGCGGAGCTGATGGGAGCCAGCAGCGGGTTGGGTTTCCTGATGAACGACGGGCAGATGACGGGCCGTCCGGCTATCATCATCGCCAGTATCGTTTTGTTCGCGGTATGCGGTAAAATAAGTGACATGGCGGTAGAGTACGCGGGAAGACGATTTTTGAAGTATAAGGAGAATTAACATGACAGAAAATTTAAAGATAAGGCCTGCGAGCATTGAAGATGTGCCGGCTATCACGGCTATATACAATGAGGCCATACTGACGACCACCGCTACGTTCGATACCGAGCCGCTCAGTTTGGAGAACAGGTACGCGTGGTTCAACAACAGGACAAGCGACTTTCCCATTGTGGTTGCCGAGGTGTCGGGGAAGGTAGCGGGTTACAGCGCACTTAATAAATGGTCCGACCGCAGGGCGTATGATATATCGGCGGAGCTGGCCCTCTACATCGGTTCTAATAACCGGGGCTTGGGTATAGGGCGAGCCTTGAACTCATATATCCTGGAGCTTGCCAATTCAACGGGTCTGTACACGATAATCCTGCGCATTACGTCGGACAATGAGGTGAGTCTGAGTCTTGCCAGAAGTTCCGGGTTTTCCGAGGTGGGTGTTTTGAGAAGGTGCGGAAAAAAATTCGGCAGAGTGCTTGATGTGATATTTTTACAGAAGATCTTAAAATAAGGAGTTAGTTTTATGACAAAGTATAACAGCATATTGGAAGCGATAGGAAGAACGCCTCTGATCAGGATAAATAACATCGCCAAAGATATCAGGTCCGAGATATATGTCAAAGTCGAATGCCTCAATCCCGGCGGAAGCATAAAAGACAGGGTCGGGCTTGTCATGATCGAGGCGGCGGAAAAAAGCGGACTGCTCAAATCAGGTGGGACGATCATCGAGGCGACGGCGGGAAATACGGGCGTCGGGCTTGCGATGGTGGCCGCGGTGAAAGGATACCGCTGCATTTTTGTAATGCCGGACAAAATGAGCCAGGACAAGATAAACCTGCTCAGGTCATACGGGGCTGAAGTGGTGATAACACCCAGTTCGGTCCCTCCTGATTCTCCCGAGAGTTATAACGGTGTGGCCCAAAGGCTCGCCAGCGAGATATCGGGGGCGTACAGGCCGAACCAGTTCGAAAACCCTAACAACCCGCTTGCTCATTACCAGAGCACGGGCCCGGAGATATGGATCGATTCGGATAGAAAGGTTGATGTTATTGTTGCGGGCATGGGCACCGGAGGAACAATTTCAGGTACGGCAAAATATTTAAAGGAGAAAAATCCCGGTATTGTGGTCATCGGCGCAGACCCTGAGGGATCCATTCTTTCCGGTGACTCTCCGAAGTCGTACAAGGTCGAAGGTATAGGCGAGGATTTTATCCCAAAAACATTCAACAGGCAGATAGTAGACGAGATGGTGCGCGTAAGCGATAAAGAGTCTTTCAACGCGGCGCGCCGTCTCGCGCGGGAAGAGGGCCTGCTTGTGGGCGGGTCGGCCGGCACGGCTTTCGCGGCCGCTCTTAAGTACGCGAAAAGGCTTGAGGACCCGAAGTTTATAGTGGTGATACTGCCGGACACCGGCAGGAATTACCTGAGCAAAATATTCTCCGATACGTGGATGCAGGAAAACGGTTTCTGGGAGGGTAAGGAGAACAGGCCGGTCAAGTTAAAAGAGATATTCCTGACAAGGAGGAACCTGCCGCCCCTGATCTCTGTTAACCCTCAGGACTCGCTCGCCTCCGCGGTCAAGCTGATGCATAAGTATAATATTTCCCAGCTGCCGGTTATCGACACAAGGAAAGTCGTAGGGAGTCTGAACGAGGCGTCGGTCATGAAGAACCTGAGCGACGGGATAGATTTTTCAAAACAGAAAATAAGCGGTGTAATGGGCAAGCCCCTGCCCCATCTTGACGAGAACCAGGATATTTCGGAAGCATACAGGATTTTGCTGTCTGGGAATTCAGGCATCATCGTGGTTAACGGTAATGGGACTCCGGTTGCCATACTCACAAGATCTGACGTGATAGACTATTTGATAACGCAGAAAGAGGAGCACATTTATGAAATTTGAAACAAGGGCTATACACGAAGGACAAAAACCTGATCCGGCAACGGGGGCGGTGGTTGTGCCGGTGTATCAGACCTCCACTTATGAACAGGAAGGGATAGGCAAACACAAGGGGTTCGAGTATTCAAGGACCGGTAATCCCACGAGACAGGCTCTGGAGGAAGCTCTGGCATCGCTGGAAGGCGGAAAGTACGGGCTTGCCTTCGCGTCGGGTGTGGCGGCGACCGCCGCTGTGCTGAGCGTTTTGAAAAGCGGCGATCACGTTGTGTCGGGAAATGATATTTACGGAGGCACCTACCGCCTTTTTGAAAAAGTTTTCAAACAATGGGGTTTGGAGGTGACTTACGCCGACGTAGATGATGAAGGTTCGTTTAATAAAGCAGTTAGAAAAAATACAAAACTTATCTGGATAGAGACCCCGACAAATCCGCTTTTGAAGATCATCGATATAGAACGGCTTTCCGGGGTTGCCCATAAAAAAGGTGTCTTGCTGGCGGTGGACAATACTTTTGCCAGCCCATATTTTCAGAGGCCTCTTGAGCTGGGAGCCGACATCGTGGTCCACAGCACGACGAAGTATCTGGCGGGCCACAGCGATGTGATCGGAGGGGCCGTTTTAACGTCCGATAAACACGTATATGAGGCGATAAAATTCTACCAGAATGCAGCCGGGGCCGTGCCGGGCGCGTGGGATTCCTGGCTTGTGCTACGCGGTATCAAAACACTTGCCGTGCGCATGAGGGAACACGAGAGTAACGCTCAATACCTCGCGGAGTTCCTTGAAAAACATAAGCAGGTGGAAAGGGTATACTATCCGGGTTTAAAAAGCTATCCCCAATATCATATTGCAAATAAGCAAATGAGCGGTTTCAGCGGGATGTTAAGCATGGAACTGAAAGGAGGATTTGAGTCAGTTGAGAAATTTATTTCCAGGCTCAGGATCTTTACACTTGCCGAAAGCCTCGGCGGAGTAGAGTCGCTCATCTGCTATCCCGCCAGAATGACGCACGCATCGCTGCCGGAGAGCGAGCGGCTGAAAAGGGGGATAAAAAACAACCTGGTCAGGTTGTCTGCCGGCATCGAGCACAAGACGGACTTGAGGGACGATATTGCCAATGCTTTATCGTTTTAATACAATGAGACACTAGTGATTAAGTTTCTATACGATACTGTGCATTGAATATAATTGTAAAGGAGGAATCATGACGAAAATTTACGACGACATTACAAAAACAATAGGCAACACGCCACTTGTTCGGATCAACAAACTTGGTAAAGGTTCGGGGGCGACTATTCTTGCCAAGCTGGAATCTTTTAACCCGCTTTCGAGCGTAAAAGACAGGCTGGGACTCGCGTTGATAGAGGACGCGGAAAAACGCGGGGTCTTGAATAAGGATTCCATCATAATCGAGCCCACGAGCGGTAACACCGGCGTTGCTCTTGCGTTCGTTGCGGCCACTAAGGGGTACAAACTTATTTTGACCATGCCCGAAACAATGAGCATGGAAAGAAGACAGCTGCTCAAAATTTTGGGAGCCGAGCTGGTTTTGAC
>CAZSIW010000058.1:0-9231 GCA_964606755.1 uncultured Elusimicrobiales bacterium
CAAGCGGAATGTGTGCAAGGGCATTTCATGCTGTATACCCTGTGGCTCTCGGGATGAGATTTTCAGAAGAGACCGCATGGGAGAAAGGCAAAGGTTATTTCGATATTAATTGCCCGGATGGAATGATATATAGGTTGACGCGAATCAAATAACAAAAAAACAAATAGAAACGTTCCATGTTTTAACTTTATCAAATCGGGAAAAAAACAACAAAGCGTATTATCCTTGACCAACTATTCCAAGAGTAGTAGAATAAAGTCAGTAGACATCAATTATTTATGGAGGCCAACTTGATTAACAAACTGCTTCTCTCGTTTCTTTTGTGTGTGTTGTTCTTTGTTACGGTTCACGCAGGCGAGCAGAAATTGAATTTCGCAGTCGCCGATTTTAGCGCGGAGAACGTCTCACAGGTTGAAGCTTCGATCGTCGGGAACTGTTTCTGCACGGGCCTGGTAAACACCAATATGTTCAATGTCTTAGAAAGGAAAGACATGGAAACGATCCTTGCCGAGCAGAAATTCCAGATGAGCGGCTGCACGGAATTCGGCTGTGCGGTCAAGATGGGTAAGCTGCTGAACGTTAATTGTGTCGTCCTAGGCTCTTTGTCTGAACTTGGAGGGACATATTACATAAATGCAAGAGTGGTGGATGTCGAAAGTGGCAAGGTAACATGTAACCAGAGGATTAGCTGCTCCAGCCAGAAAGACTTGCCCAAAAAGGCCGAAATATTGGCAGCAATGATATCCGAAAGTGTCAGCGGCAAAAGGGCAAACAACTATATATTCAAGGAAGACAAGCGGTTCGGCATATTTTTCGGATATACCAGCCCGCTTGTTTATGCCAATGCGAAGACTATTGCTGCCGACCCTGCCGATTTTACTTTGATGAATTTCAGGGAGCAGAGCGTTTCTGGGCAAGCCTATAACCCTGAGATAGGTTTCAGGTTAAACTTTTCAGACAGACTATTGGGAAGTGTTTCCATGCTGTTTCCTCCTGAAAAAACGAACGATAATATTTATGTCGATTGGCAATTTTCTGGTTTATCAGGAACAAATATATTTAACAGAACAATTGAATACAGCATGTGTTATTCGGCTAGCATAGAATATTCTTTTTTGGAAAGAAAAAATATTGAGATTGATGGTGGTGTAGGTGCAATTTTTACAAGTTTAACCGCAACTTTTGATTCAGGAGGATATTATGTGTATAACGGGACAGGAAAGGATATCTATTTATTGCCTGGATCAAAATCTTATAATGAAGCGATTATAATACCAAATGTTTTTTTGTCTGTTAATTGGAAGATATATAAGAATTTAAATATCATGCCTTTGATAAGATGTAATCTTGCACAGCCAAACGATATCACGACTTACTTTACTTCACTCTCTGGAGTAAATTTAGTTCCAGTTACGTTAGTTTCGGCACAAATATATCCGATAAATGCCAGCCTCTATCTTCAAATGAATTTTTAGATTGTTCTTCTTACGCAAGTCGAAATTCTGGTACACAATATTTAACTAAGGCAAAGATACTGTATAATCTATATTTTGATGTATATTCTGAATATGGTGCCAGAGGCGTGCACTGAAAAACTTATCGCTCCATGATTGCATAGATTAAGGTCAGATTATACTGATTAAAATTCATCGGTATTTATGTATAATCTAAGTTAATTATCATAGTAATCAAACCGTTGAGAGCTTTAAAAAAGAGGTGAGCAAGGCAAAAGAAAAGGAAAGCGATATGCACTAACTTTTAGCGATAATTACAAAATAATCTCAGGAGGCAAGAAAATGAAGAGAATCACCGTCTTAACCGTTGCAGGTCTGTTTTTGTTGACAGTTGGCATGCTGTTCGCGGAGCCGGTAAGAAATATCAGCGGCAAAAGGCACCCGAATCTCGCCGCTGCCCAGAGGCTCGTGGACAAAGCGTATGAGAAAATTACCGCGGCGCAGGTCGCCAACGAGTTTGACATGGAAGGGCATGCCGCAAAAGCAAAAGAGCTGCTTGACCAGGTAAACCGCGAGCTGAAGGCCGCAGCAATGGCCGCAAACAAGAAGAAATAACTCACACATCCTTCACATGGGAACGGTGCCGGCTTGACTAATAACACTTGTGCGAGATGTTTAAATAGGTCAACTTAGTCAAGTCACCGTTTCTAAAGAATAGCGGCATTGTCTTTTGAAAAATGAGCGGCAGTGCGGTTTATTAGATATTTATTAACCCCAAAAGCCGCGCAAAGCAACAGGGTAATAACACCTAGAAAGCTAAGCTGATCGCATATTGCATTTGCAGCCAACGGATCATAACCGAGCAAAGGACGCGGGCCGCCGACATACTGCAGCGCGAAAAACCGCATGGCAACCGTGGAAAGAAGGATATATATACTCACAGCAAAGGCGCTCGAATAAAATGTTCCTTTGCGGAAAAGCGCGCTAACCATCATTATCATAGGGATACATTGTTTAAATACCAGAACTCCAACTATCCAAAACAGGTTATACCTGCCCCTTATCCCTAAAAAACCGTATGATATATTAATACCCCCGAACGTCAAAGAATTGCCCATCCGCATAAAACCATATAACATCACGTACACGATTAATGTTGCTGGAAGAACTTTACCTGCAAAGCGATCTTCTATTACGCTATCTTCCAGTATACCGACAACGATCCATACAAATAACACACAGCATACCAGTATAATGAATTCCTGGTTGCTGCAAAAACAACGAAAGAAAGATAATAAAACAATTTGAAATACCGCCAGGTTCTGCGGATGTTCCCTTACGAAACACACGACCGCCAATGCGCATAAAACTATCCAAACCGAGCATAACGTTATATACCAATTTGACTGATAATTAACCGCAACCCTGCTGCTCAGAAAAGCCAGAAGAACCGCGATAAACACATATTTTGTAAGAGCTGAAATAGTCCGTGTGCCAAATAACCGCAAAATATATGCTATCAACGATATACCAGCAACATCCGCGACCGATGCGGCAAGAAACCCGCTACTCAAAAATGAACGCATCCAGCTGTGAACATTATGCAGTTCTTCGCTTCCGAACAACCAGGAAACCGTCAGGCAAAAACCAGCGCCTGCAATGCTACGCGCGTTCGCTCTCCTGCCCGCAGATAATTCCCGCGCCAGCAAGACCGTCAAACCCAGAGCCAAAGGAACTTCTGCAATAGCCGGCATCGTGAAAATAATCCAATAAATTCCCAATACGCCAGCTATCCATGGCAACAGCGCCGTTGGGATCGTCTTGCGCCAAAGGTTCTCAGTGCCTGCAAATATCCAAATAAGCCCAAAAGCAGCTGCAAAAGCCAAATAATCCAGCCTGATTTTCACAATATCAAGGAACGCGGATATCGCTAGACAAGCGCTGAATGTCAGTAATAGTAAGACCATGTACCGGGAAAACACCGAATCAACAGGTTGTTCAACGAGCGTCAAGTGAATACAAAAGAACAATAAAAAAATCGCAACTGCCCAGGCAAAAAAGTTTATCACACCATTTTTATTCAAATCATTAAGCATACCGCCGCTGGCCGAGAGGTATGCCCCAGAGAGTTTAACCGCCTCAGTATAACTGCCTTCAAGCAACAGTTTTTGCGCTCTATTTACGATATTTACGCTAAACGGATCCTTTTTTTTAAGAGCGCGGGTCAATATCTTTAGTAATTGGCCTCGCTGCTTAAGATTACTAATATAAATTTCACTCTGATGCTTGACCGATACATCCATTATTTCTATTGCCGGAGACCCCTCGTTCAACAATGGTGGATACACCCCCAGTAACGCCGCAAGCGTAGGGGCAAGATCAATAAGCCGTATCTTTAATCCAGCATGCCTTAAGATACCCCTGCCTGCAAAACAAAAAAATGTATCTGTCATATCGGTTTGTGCCGCATAATGTTCACCATGGCTGTTTGATCCGTGCTGGGAAGCTATCAAAAATGTAGTATCCGGAGGAACAATATGCCATAAATGCTCTATCCGGGAGTCTATCCAGCGCAGCTTTGAGAGATAGCGTCCTGTCAAAGCGCCCTCTTTGTGTCCGATTTTATCCAATGTCAACAAATCTATAGATATGAGGTTCCATGGTTTACCGCTTTGTATAATATGCTCGGCATAATCCAAAAACTTTTCATCACTACCCGTGTCTCCAAGACCCTTAAACGGTATAAAATATCCATCGGTATAATGTCCGTCAAAGATATTGTGAGTAGTATCGCTGCCGGTTATATAACACTTCATACCGGCCTCTGTAACGCGTTTCAATACGGAATCACTTTTGTGTGGAATGAAATATCCACCAGGAAGCCCGGGGATCGGACGTTCCACTATTCCGCAAAATATAGAAAGATATCCAGTTGGAGTAATCGTAGGAAATTCAGCTCTGGCAACACCATACGCGCCCGTTTCCTTAAGCCTATTAAGAAAAGGCATTAGTGACTCATCCGTAGCCTGAACATAACGCAATGAATCTACTAATATCACTATTTGATGGGAAGTAACGGGTGTAATCGAGCGCGTCTCTCCAGGCGCATAAGCAATATCCAGCGATGGCCAATGAAAATTATTGTATTTTAAACCTATGAAAGGAAGGGTAAAAAAAATAACCGCACATACTGCGTAAATCGCATTGCGTTGATTTTTCATCTCTGCGTTATCCTAAATTAAAAATATTTTTACAGAAACGGATAGCGTGAATAACCAGCAAATTCCTCTAAAAAGCTTGATTATTCTAACATTTTGCAGAGTTGCAAATCAATTAACAGAAAACAGTGGAAATGGTGCAGGCTTGACTAATGACTCTTATAAGCTGTAAGATAGGCAAATGCAAAGGAAATCGAGACTACATTAACATGAAAATATTGCGCACATTTGTGGTGTTGGCGTGGGTCGTTGTTGTGTGTGGAGTGCGGGCAGCACAGGTGTCGGCGGGTATGGTTGGCTACGGGGACATTACACTGACGTGGTCTGACGACCCGAAGACGACTCAGACCATCTCCTGGAAAAGCGACGCCTCCGTGTCTGTGAGCTCAATAACGTACGCAGTTGCCGGCGCCACAGGTACTGCAAAGGAAGAAATAGTGTCTGGCGAAAAACTTCCGCAGCTCGGAGCGGGGGAAGTCTCTGACAACAACATCTTCAGCGTTACCCTGACAGGGTTGGAGCCCGGGGCAACGTATATTTATACCATCTCAGCCGGAGGCTCTAACAGCGAGCCTCATACCTTCGCCACGGAGGCCGTGCTTGTTCCAGAGTTTAAGCTCCTGGTATTCGGCGACAGCCAGAGCGGAAAAACAGAGCCTACTTACCAGCCGTGGCGGGAAACCGTTCACAACGCTTTTGCGCAATATCCCGACGCCAGATTTTTTGTGAATGTGGGTGACCTGGTGGAAATAGGGCAAAGTTATGACCACTGGAAAAGCTGGTTTGAAGCCGCCCGCGGAGTAATTGACACAATTACCGCCATGCCCGTGCTGGGAAACCATGAAATGTACGGCTCCTATGAAGTGAAGGACGATTCCAGTCCGGTTTATTATCTCAGCCAGTTCAAGCTTCCCCAGAACGGACCCGCTCAATTGAAGGGGCAGGCCTACTCCTACGATTACGGGTGCGCGCATTTCGCGGTGCTGGACTCGCAGGAGGATGAAGAGGAACCCATGCGCGGCGACATTCTTGAGGCACAGCGCCGGTGGCTGGAGAACGATTTAAGCGCCTCAAGCCAGACGTGGAAAATAGTTTTTTTTCATAAGCCGCCGTATAACAACAAATTCGGCCGGCCCAACCCCAGGATAAAGGCCGCGTTTTGCCCGGTGTTTGACAAATATCATGTGGATGTGGTTTTCAACGGACATGAACACGCTGTCTATCGCACCTATCCCATTAAAAGTGACAAGATACGGAAAAAGCCGAAAGACGGGACCATCTATTACACCACCGGGCGCAGCGGCGCCAAATTCTATAATGATGTGGGACCGACAAAGTGGGACGCTTTCGCTTACAACCCCAGCGACCAGCCATGCTATGAAGCCGTGCAGGTAAGCCGCTCAAAACTGCTGATAACGGCGCGCAGGCAGGATGGCACAGTTATTGACACGTTCGCGGTCGTTAAATAGAACAAATCCGGAATTACGGCTGGACTTTTTTAAAAACTTGATTTGTCATTCATAATTTAATATATTAATTCAATGAGATTTCCGATCGCGGTTTACCCTGGAAGTTTTGATCCGCCTACAAACGGGCACCTGGACATAATCGCCCGGGCACAGAGCATCTTCCCTCAGCTTATCGTTGCAGTGACCAACAACTCCAGCAAGAGCGTTACGTTCACCATCGAAGAAAGATACCGTATGCTTAAGGACTGCACAAAGAAATTCAAGAACGTGAGGGTGGAAACTTTCAAGGGACTGCTTGTCGACTACGCTAAAGCAAGAAATGCCAAGGTAGTGATAAGAGGCCTGAGGGAAATGTCGGATTTCGAATACGAGTTCCAGCTGGCTCTTATGAACCGCAGGCTTAACAGGAACATTGAATCGGTTTTTCTGATGCCGGAAGAACAGTACATCTACATATCTTCGAGCATGATAAAAGAAATAGCGAGTCACGGCGGCCCGTTGAAGGGTTTTGTGCCGCCGCTGGTTGAAAAGTTCCTTATTAAAAAATACAGTAAAGGCGGCGAGAGGAGATAATTTTGCATCTTACTTCTCTAAAGAAAAGGCTGGGCGACATTCTTGTTGACGTCGGGATAATTACACCCGAACAGCTCAAGGAAGCCCTCGACACCCAGAAGATAACCGGCGAAAAACTTGGCACGATACTCGCCCAGAAGGGCATGATAAACGAAGAAGTGATGCTGGCTTTTCTGGGAAAGCAATGCGGCGTGTCCTACATATCGCTCAACGAGTTCGGCGAGATCCCGTCGCCGGTTCTAAGATCGCTTCCCTTAAGCGTAATAAGACACCAGACCCTCATCCCCGTTTCCCTTGAAAACAACACAATTACGGTCGCCATGTCCGACCCCTTCAACGTCTTCGCGGTTGACGACATAAAGCTGATGACCGGCTACGAAGTCCAGATAGTGATCGCCTCCGAATCAGAGATAAAATCAGCCATCGAAAAATACTACTCAAAACCGAGCGCGGCGGAGCCGGTATTCACGGGCGAAAACGTTCCCGCAACAGCCGACCAGCTGTTGAACGCAGTTCTTGCGGAAGCCGTCAGGAACAACTCGTCGGACGTGCATATAGGGCCTTTGGAAGATTCTCTAAGGATACGTTTCAGAATAGACGGCATACTGCACGAACAGCCGCTGCTTCCCAAGAATCTCCTTGAGCCGCTCGCGGTAAAGCTCAAAACCCTGACTGGCACCGCTTATGCTAACGAGAAGAATGTGCCCTGTTTTGGAAAGATCAAGGTCAAGTGCGACGGGGCGGACATAGATATTGTGGTCAACATCATGCCCAGCATACTGGGTGACAACATTAACCTGAAGTTCCTCGGCTGCGGTTCTCACGCGCTGGACATCAACAAGCTGGGGTTTGAAACCGAGACGCTGGCCGCTTACAAAAAGCACATCGGCTCAAAGAGCGGCATGATAGTGATAACGGGCCCCGTTAATTCCGGAAAAACAACCACTATCTACTCCACGCTCAACTACCTCAACCAGCCGGACAGGAACATAGTGTCCGTAGAGGAACTTGTGCACTGCGTAATACCCGGCGTCATGCAGGTTCAGCTCGACAACAGCAGGGGCCTCGATTTCCGCTCCGCGCTTTCCCAGGTCTCAAGGCACAGCCCGGACATACTGGTGGTAGACGAGGTCCGCAACCCCGAGACTGCAAGGTTGTCCATAGACGCCTCGCTGAACGGCCAGCTGGTGTTCGCTTCTCTTTCAATGGACGACACGATAAGCGCGGCGTTCTATCTCTCGAACATGGGCCTTGAGCCGTTCGTGACCTCATCGGCCCTTATAATGGTAATGGCGCAGCGGCTTATGCGCCTTATATGCCCGGCCTGCAGGGAATCCTACAAAGTACCCTCAAAAACCCTTCTCGGCGTGGGCTTTGAGAACGCGCAGCCCGGGCAGGACACCGTGGAGCTATGGCGCGGGAGAGGATGCCCGTCCTGCAACTTTACCGGGTATAGCGGAAGGATAGCCATTTACGAGATATTGGAGATAAACGAAAAACTGAGATCGCTTATGCTTAAGAAAGCCGGCGAGTCGGAGTTCAGGGAAGCCGCGGTGACGAACGGTTTTATCACGTTAAGGAAAGCGGCCTGGCGAAAAGTAAAAGCGGGCGTCTCGACAGCGGAAGAGATGCTTAGAATAACAAAATGATCCCGCCAATGCGGGATCATCCCCGAATGCAGTAATCGGGGATCCATCTTAAACAAGCGAATGGAGAAAAAGTATGTTAAACATGCAGGATCTTCTGATACTGATGGGAGAAAAACGGGCCTCTGACCTTCATTTGACGGCGGGCGACCCGCCGATGTTCCGTGTCGACGGCGAGATAGTCGCCACGGAGTTCGACAAGCTGACTTCGGATTCCTGCCAGAGGCTTATCTACTCGCTGCTCACAGACACGCAGAAAGAGAAATTCGAGGCGAACAACGAGCTTGACCTGTCTTTCGGCATCAAGGGCGTAGGCCGCGTCAGGATGAACGTGTTCAAGCAGAGAGGCTCCATCGCGGCGGCTCTAAGGGCAATATCGGGAAAGATCCTCTCTTTCGATGAGCTAAGGCTGCCGCCTGTCATTTACGAGATAATGAAGCTTGAAAAGGGATTGATACTGGTAACGGGGCCGACGGGTTCCGGAAAATCGACTACCCTCGCGTCCATGATAGATTTCATAAACGAGAACAGGACGTCTCATATAATAACCATCGAAGACCCCATCGAGCATATACATTTTCACAAGAAATCGATCGTTAACCAGAGAGAAGTAGGATCCGACACCAACTCTTTCGTCAGCGCGCTGAAATACGTCCTCAGGCAGGACCCGGACGTTATACTGATAGGCGAGATGCGAGACCTCGAGACCATATCCGCGGCACTTAACATCGCAGAGACCGGACATCTGGTTTTCGCTACCCTGCACACCACGGACGCCGCTTCATCCGTTAACAGGATAATTGACGTGTTTCCGCCGCACCAGCAGGCCCAGATACGCTCGCAGTTATCCATGTCCCTGCAGGCGGTTTTC
>CAZSIW010000059.1:0-9172 GCA_964606755.1 uncultured Elusimicrobiales bacterium
TCTTTTTCAGACACAACATCATACCCGCACATTTCCGGCACGCCGTACCCGAGCTCACATATGTCCGGTTTTCTTTTCGTCCTGGGGAATACTGTCGTCCTGACCTTTTGTCCGTCTTCGGAAAAGAACATCAAATCGATCATATTGTCTTTATAATTTTCAGCTTTCAATTGCGTAACCTTCTTTACACCATCATTACCGTCATCTCGGGCGGTGATGTAAACAAAGTTCTGTATAGGCCACCCCTTGACCTTTTGTCCGGGCTCACCGGTTAGATCTACAAGTTCTTTCTTCATGATCGGGAACCGCGCGAAAACACCCTGGAAATGGGCGTGATTCGGGATCGAGCGGCCAGGACCGTTCCAAACAATGGTGGCATCGGGCATTAAGCGCGCAAGGATATTGCCAAGCTCTGTGATCTGTTCCAGGCTGGGATAAAAATCATGTTTGTTATGTGCGATCACGAAACCCGGAAGTTCCCTATTGTCATCCGTACCCCAGAAAAAGGGATTTACGTACATGGTCCAGTTTTCCAACGATTTATTATACTTTCCAAGTTTAATGCCTTCTTCCGTCAGGGGCATAAATGCGGGGCATATATTACATTTAGAATGCAATCCGTAACGGACTTTGAACATGAACTTTAATACCCATTGCTTCACGATCGAATATATCCCGTTGGAGAAACCTTTGCTTCTGAAAACATCAGATAACCCGCCCTCAATAGCTACTCCTTTCTCGTAGCCTACGGGCCTGTGAGCCACTCTGACCAGTTCGTAATCTTGGCCTATCGGGTAGATGGTTATGCCTTTTTCAACATGATTCCTGTCAATGAATCCCACCTTGATCTGCCCGTCAACAAGAGTTTCGTACCTTGCTTTCAGAGCGGCGGCGCCAGTCTTTTCCAAGATATCTGGTTTGGAATTTGTCTTTACATTGATAGGCACATCCTGGATTCCGTAACGAAGCAAAGCATCCCGCTTATCCCAGACCTGCATTATGCTTTCTTGAATCTGTCTGTCATCGAGCCCTTTGGTCAAAAGTTCAGGGCCCAACCCTTCATCCACCAGTCTTTGATGGGCGCCTTTATCGAACCACCCATGTTCTATTAGAAAATTTTCAAGGTACTCATGGGCAATGGCAAGCATCAGCCGTGCCGTTACTTGACCCTTGACCTCTGACCCTTGTCCCTGTTCTTTAAGATATGATTCATGTATATATATGTGTAGTTTGCCGGTGGCTTCCTCCTTCAGGTAGGTTACGAACTTGTGTGCTTTGTCCCAGCCCGGCATACCCTGGGGCGGGCCCCTAATTATATGTATCTGCTCCTTTGAATCTATCTCCTTATCAAGGTTAAGCTCTTTTAATACATCATTAACCTGCTCTTCGTAAGCAGCTGTGGTTGTAAAGCCCAAAACATCAAGCACTTTCAATGCGAATTCATATGAAATTTTAACCGGAATAGTTATCCCCAAAGCTTCAAGCATGCCCTTTGCAGCCTCTACCAGAGGCTTCCAGCCAAAGGTGCCGAAAAGCGAGCCGGAACCGAAATCCATCGAGTTGAACAGATCAGTCGAGGACTCGATCAGGCCATCTTTCTTTATAAAACCATTCCAGAAATCAAGCATTTTACTGTCCTGCTGCAATTTGCCGTTGCCCCAGCCAAGTTTCTCGGTCCCGTTCGCACCGTTGTACTGGTCATCCCAGTTGACGTTCATATAGCATATGATCTTAATTATGTCTTTATTCGCCTCTATAAAAGCCTCGAACGGTTTATAGAACTCGTTCAAAAGCAGTTCAGGCGTGACATTTGTGCCCATAGTATGCCCTGACTCAGCTATCATCACCGGTATTTTGTTTTCTCTAGCAAAGGCCAATATCTCATCGTATTTCGAACCGGGCTTTCCGAACACCGATATGCCAACCCAATCAATAAACTGTTTGTCAGGCATCCATTCTGTTATATGTCTTTCGTGGTTCTCAGGTACAGATGAATGCCAGACGAATTTGATGTTAGGATCCTTCTTGACGTTCCTTAAATAGTTTGCGATGTAATTGTAAGCTTTCTTGTACCTTTCCGGGTCATTCTTGTAATAGTTATCGAACTCGTATCCTATCCGCAAGAAGACTGGCCGGTTAACAGCGCGTGCCCACTTATCAAGTTTGTCAAGATTGGCATCATATTTTCCCTTAACTATGTCATCTAGCGCCCCCACCATGTAAAGCCCTATCTGAAACCCAGTGTTAGGGTATTTCACCGCCAACTCCGACGCGTTCATCTTTACATTGGGTTTACCCCACTGGTATATCGAATCGGCACTGAGACCGTCCATATCCTGTACCGATGTGTAGAGACAGAAACCAGCCGGCACTTCCCCTGTAGCTTTTATATAGTCATTTATATCCTGATTGTCATGCCCGATAAAAAGCATCGTACCTTTTTGCGAAATGAACCTTTCGCGGAGTGCGCTCAGGTCTACCTGATAATTCTGAGGGCTTAACACCTTGATCGAATTAACGTATATCTGTGCGGTTAAAGATCCACCCAGAGCTCCCCACGCATTCTCGCCGATCTGGAACGCTATGCGCCATACCTTCATGTCATACGGTATTTTGACGCTGATCTGTTTTTTGCCGGCAGCGTTCCTGAAGATCCTGAGGTCGCCTTTCAGATCGGCGCTCTCACCCTCAGGTTTTATCTGCACGCCCACAACATTCGAACCGGTTAACTCATAATCTATCACCAGTTCCTCTCCTGCCCTGAACGTAAGGTTGGTAAAATCACAATACTTTGCCTTCGATTTCCACCGTTCGCTCATATCCTGACCGATTACCGCTTTTGACAGAATATCATTCTGCACAAATACTATCGCGCTTCCCTGCTGCGCCTGTGCCGCAACCGGATGAGCGATAGATGAAAACGCAAGAACAACGGCAAAAGCAATCTTTACGAAAATGCTGGTGACCATTAGGGCAGATACCCCGTTAAGCCATTTGAACAGTGAATTTTGAACGGGTTCATTTGTGCCGTAAATCTTTTCGTACTGGCGGTACCTGCCGCTTTCTATCCAGTCGGGGTTATATTTTCCCACGCTTTCGAGCGCCTTCATGTAGGATTTCTTGTCGCTATATATCTTGAGAACATCGTTAATTCGATTAATAACTTCGCCTGCCGAGGCCATCCTCTGTGGTAAAGTGGGATCAAGCGGGGTGTCGGGTTCTCCGTCCTCGAACCCCGGGACTGGTTTTATCGGCGTGCCGCCCATTTCACAAAAATCCTTCAGGCCGCCTCGGTCGGAAACGATGCAAAGATCCAGCAGTGCGGCCATCTCCTTGTTCGATATCCCACCCGGCTCATCCGTAGAGGGCATGAAAAAGGCCTGAGCCCCAGCGCCTATCTGTTTGCCCAGCTCCGTGTCGAACTTATTGACGAACACGAATTGCCCCTTGTACTTATCTAGCTGAGCGATCCTGTTGAGCTTGTCAACGATCTTAGCCCCCTTTTCATCACCGGCTGTGCCGAGTATCACCAACTGCGCCTTGCCGCCAGTGACAGGGTCGCGGTAGTCCAGTATCTCGTTTATCAGGGGTCTCCCGCCCGGTTTAAGCGGCGTAAACAACACGTTCAGGCCTTTCTGTTTTACTATGCGTGTGACCATGCTCACTATCACATCGTTCGGGTTCGAAGTATCAAGCCCAAGTTTTTTCTGGAGAGCCAGCTTGTTGGCCTCTTTCCATTCCGTCGGGTCGCTTCCTATGGTCTGCACAAAACCGTCCCTCGTAAGAGCGGGCAGGTTCTGCGGGCTGTGTCTTTTTAATATGATGCCGTTATCTACGGATTTGCATTTGTAGCTGAAATCCCTCAACACCCCGTCCAGCCCATAGCCTCTCTTCTGTGTCATGCACTCTTTCATGTGGTTATTACTGACAAATACAAGGCTGTCCGCGAACACCATCGCGCCTTTAAGAAGGTTATGCCTACCCCAAAACTCCATGCCGTTGCTGCCTCTGCCCTGCGCTATCTCAGGCCTGAGGTTTGTAAGCTTGAACATCTCCACGTAGATCTTCCCCGTATCCGGCACAACATAACAGTTCTTGTCCTGGTCGTTATCTCCGCGATGCGCCGCCAGTATGCCGCGGCTCAGAAGATATCTCGTCAGTTCTCCGGCATCTATCTCCATCGTCTGGGGGAACAGGCCCTGATATTCCATGTTGTGTATTGTGAAAACAGACCTTTTGCCGAGTTTCATCTCTTTGAGGAATACCGGCCCCAGGCCAGTCTGCCAGTCGTTGAAATGGACCACATCGAAATTTACTCCCAGCTCTTTCTGCGTCATCAGGCCGGCCAGAGGAAGGACAATAGATTCTATGTACCCGCCTAGCGAGTCCGGTGACGGGTCGGTGTAAAGGTCTTTGAAGATATTCCCCGATTCGTCGTACAGGAAAAGGACCGGCACGCCTGTCTCTTCCTGTTCGGAATAAACCACCTTTACGGGCAGTTTACCCCTGCCGACGGGCACCTCGAGCTCAGACATTACCAGTGACCCTGTCTTGTTCAGGAACTCGTCCAGCGAACCGTACCGTTCCTTCACCAGCTGGGAGTAAAGCGGAGCGGCCACGACCGAGGCGTTGTTCTGCGAGCCTAGCACCGCGGGCAGTTCTTTCATGAACACGTTCTGTCCGCCGGACTGCTTTCCCTTCAGCCCCTGCACAAGCATCTCCATCGCGATGAACAATTCGCTTTTCTTGCCATTCAATTTCGCGTTGTTTATCCTTGCCAGTATCTTGAGCCTTGCTTCCTGAGGTGTTTTGGGGGTTATGGAAAAATAATCCTCAACGTTGCCAGGAAGTATTATTTCCGCACCCGGTTTAACATTTTCAGGAGAAGAAACTGGAACGTATCCAGTTGCTGACTCTACCGCATTTATAACAGCCTGTCCGACGCCGGGCAATTGGTCCGAAACATTCGCGTTTATTTCCACTATAGAGTTATTGCCGCCAAGCCCGTCCGGCATCGTTTTAGTTGCGGTATGATCCGTCTGCCAGCTGCCGTTCACTATGAATTTATAAGCATGCTTCCCCTCCGGCAACAACAAAGAAGCCGCATAAATATCGGTTTCCGGGTCATAATCCATCTTCACCGGCCTCCAGCCAAGAAGATCGCAGGCGACGTAAACCTCTGAATCCCTTGCTCCTGACGGAGATTTGTACACGAACCTGTGTTCCTGGGCCGGAACAGGGCTGTGCAGAAGGACGCCTGTTGCGCGGTCATAGATGGGCAGATCGAACACAAACCCTTTCTTGACAAGCTCCGCCCACTTATCCAGAAACTCTCCGGTTTTGGCCTTTTTAAACTCAGCCTTATATTGTTCCCTGTCCTCGGGAGACAGCGAATAATACCGGCTCCTGTCTATCCCAAGCGCGCCCTGATCAGCGCTGAAAATGAACTGATCGAGTGAAGTATCAAGGACGAGACATCTGAAATTGCGTGAAGAGACGCGGTCCGGAGCGAATGTTTCGCCGGGCAGATCGTTAGGTGTCCGGATACCCCCTGAAAGTACTCCGTGAAGGTCTCTGCCCGCGAATTTCTGCTCCATCTCCGGGCAGAAATAACCATCGTAACGCTTGTCGGGATCAACTATTATGTGCAGGAACCTGCTTGAGCCAGGCATTTGTCCCGGGAGGTTCAAATATGTCGAAACGAACCCGGGATGCAGATGGTCGCCATAACCCATGCCGGTCTCAGCCGCGGGCGTCAAACCGAACTTGAACAAAGACGCCAGAGTGCTGTCATATGAAGTTAACGGCAGATTTATGTAGTGGCTGAGATATACCGTGTCGAATCCGAAAAAGGAAGCGTGGCCCGGCTCGTCCTTGAAGGGCCTTTCCTGAGAATCGAGGATATTGCCGTAAATATAGTAGTCGCCTTCCTGGCCGATGCGGTGGAACACGTCGTAGTAGGGAACGGTCTGATAATCTATATTAGTACCAACCTGCCTCAGCAGTTTGAAGAAGTCAGTCTTAGTTTTGCTTAAATATATACTGCCGCCCTCGGCATTGACGAACCTGTATCCGCTGTCTATGACGTACATCGCTTTATTGCTGCCTGTGAGATTTCCATGCTCATCGACTGAATCGACAAACCTGTCGAAGCTGTACGTCTTACCTCCCACCGAAACCTGCTTGACAGGAAATAACCTGGCCCCCGCGGCGGTCGTGCCAGCCGCACCGATCTGTGCTTTAGGCTGCTGGGTTAAAAGCTTCACGAACCCGTTGAACACGTCACTGGTAAGCTCTATCGAGGCGGTCTCTTCTATGGAATGTATAAGGGTCTTTATTATCGACCTGCGGGCGTTCTGCAGAGTTTTAAGGTCTTTGAGCTCATTTGCGGTTACGACATTTGCGAAAGTGTCGGGCTGGGCTAGATCCGCGTACCTGCCGGTGTTACGCACTATATCGGCGGCACAGTCATGCCAGTACTCGAAAAGCCCCGCGGCGAGCTCGCCTCTTGCCAGGTGATCTTTCCCGAGCACCCGATCAAGATACCGGTCAAGCGCCATATATTGTACGGAATCGTTCACGTTCAGAGCCAGGTACTCCGCAACTTCGTGCCTTATCCTGTCGAAATGCGCCTGCTGGATGCCACCGCAATTAGAGGTCTTGATAACCAGGGTATCATCCCTGTCCCTGAGAGTCGGCATTGAGGCCATTCCTATGCTGTCCTCGGAAGCTATGACCCTTGAACGCGACTCCTCTACCCTTATTTTCTTTATCTTGGTTTTCCGGAAGGTGTTGAGGTATGCCAGAAGATCGGACAGAGGTTTATCCGTATCTATAAAATCGTTAATGTTATAGGTCACGGGTTTTCTCAAACGCTTCTTAGTTTCGCCGGCCTGGATGGATTCGATAATAGACGAAACCACCTCGGAAGTGGAGACGCCGCTGGCGGGTACCATCCTCAACACTTCGTCCGCGATCCCTTCCAAACCTTCTATCCCTATGCCGAGCCAGCCTCTTGGATTGGCGTTAGCGTAAGCATTTTCATCTATCTCAACGTTCAGCGTTGTGTCATTGACCCTGACAAGCTTTATAAACGGGTGCATGAAGTAGCCCGTAATAAGCGCCTGCACGGACGACGTCGTTATCCTGGGATCGATATATATGCCTTTGTAGCCGTTGTTCTGCATATACCTGTCCAGAGACGCGCGTATACAAGCCACGTCCAGCCACTCCAGTATCCTTCCAGTATGGCCGTTGCCGTCAGCGTGTTCATAAATGTTATATTGAGAAGGAGGAGCTTGTGTTTCAGTTCCCGGCTTCGGCAGCTTGTCAATGAATGTCCTGTACTGTTCTATCCACTTCTTGTCGGGCTCGGTCCTCTGCAGATCAAGTTTTATTCGTTTCTCCGCTATTTTTTCCAGCAAAGCAGCAAGCCTTGGGTTGTTCCTGAAGAGCCTCTCTACTTTTTCGGCCTTCGTGAAACTGGCAAAACCGTTGTAATCACCGGGTTCTATCCAGTTCTTGAACAGGCCCGCAAGGCAGTGCTCTGCCGCGACAAGCCGCCCGCTGTTCTTGATCAGCTGTGCCAGCTCGTGTTCAACGTCGGCGTATTCGGACGGCTGAGCGGAAGACAATTTTTCATTAACCCTCCCTAAAAGATTTCCCGGGTCTTTTCCAAGCAGGTCGCCGATGCTGTCTTCTACCTGTATATACCTTCTAACCGTTTTATGGTCTTCAACCTTTTTCTCGTATACATCTATCCATTGTTCTTCCGGACCGCCTCTTACCCTTTCAAGTATCGATTTCTCGCTCTTTGACAGGGTAGAGTTAAATATATCTTTCATGAACACCCTGATGCCTTCGAACTGCTCCAGCGCCAGGAACAGGTAAGGGTCTGTTTCCAGTTTTACGGAATAGGGGTTTGTCTCCTTGCCCGCGAGCGTCACTTCGTCAACTTCCTCCGGCCCGTTATATTCCTCGTACACATAGTGCACGTGCTTGTATAACGCTCCAAGATATGTCCCTAACCTTGGCCTGAATTCTTCGAGGATGGTATTTTTGTAGATCTCCTCGGAGGAAAGGTTCATTATTACTATATCGATATCACCGATGCCGGACATATCCGTCCAGCCTCCGCCATCCATGTAGTCCCACGCGCTGCCGGTCACAACGACCCTTAGAGGAGTGTTGTGGACAGCGCTAAGGTCCTCGGCTATTTTGTTAAGATACTTCTGAAGCACTACGACGTTGAACCTGTTCCCGTCAACTATTTCGCCGGTCTTGACACTGTCGGGCGTTTCTTCGCCAATGTCGGTTTCGGGGCCTGAATATGTCACCGGGGCGCTGTTCACTTTATTAATTGCCAGAATACCGTTTTGAGTCGTAAGCGAGGCTTGGGGGTTATTGATATTATAATTGCGGTGGGCAAAGATGTTAGATCCAGCGCCGGTTCCAATCATCAGCACTGCGGATACTAACAATGAAGTTATGATCGAAAAATCAGCGTTAAGAACGGTCAAGATACTGAAAGCAAAAAGCGATGCCATGGCACCGAAAGCGACGCCGCGCATCGTCATTTCCATTATGCGATGCAAGCCGGCCTGGCGGTCTACCCTTTGATCAAGGGTCTGAACCCCGTGCATCTTAATAAAATCAAGCCTGAACACCTGGCCGGTTATCAGTTCCCACCAGCAGGAGATGTTCCGGTCTATGAAAGTCCTTACGCTGGCCTGATTTGAAGGGTCGTAACCGGCTTTCCTGAGCACCCATTGCAAAACCTTTGAACCGGCTATCCAGATTGTCCAGTCGCCGTATGTTGCCAATGTGCTCAGGCTGCTCGACAAATCCTTTGTGTTTGCTTGCGCCTGCCCATCGATCTTGGCAGAGATCGCTTGTTCCGCCGAAATGTCTTCTACGGTTTTTCTTCCATTGATATGGTTATAAGCCTCGTCCGGGCTGTTGGTTATCAATATCTGATCAAAATCTCCCTGTGAGATCAGATGAGGATCGTGTTCTTTTAACAACTGGTTTTCAACGATGTCGATTATAGGCTGCCAGAATTTTTTACCTATTAAAACTATCGGTTTTTTGGGCAGTCTTTTTGTCTGCATGCCCGTAAGCGTTGCAAACAGCCTGGCGAGAACGGCGGCCCACCCTGCAGCTACTTCAGCCC
>CAZSIW010000060.1:0-9112 GCA_964606755.1 uncultured Elusimicrobiales bacterium
GCAGGTAGTACAAAGCACCTGCATAAACTGCAAGCTGTGCGCCAACTCCTGCCCCGTAGCCGCCATCGAAAACGGCGGTAAAGACAAACCGCGTGTAGTGTTCGATAGATGCATAAGCTGCCTGTGCTGCCACGAATTGTGCCCCGTAGACTCCATAGAGTTGAAGAAGAGCTTTATTGTCAGCCTGCTTGCGAGAGATTAAGAATGAGGAATTTCAGACACCTGTTGGAATATTTTGCGGTCTCGCTGTTTATAAAATTCATCGGTTTATTCAATATAGCCACAGTTAGGAATATGGCTGTCATTGTTTCCGATCTTATGTTCTATATCCTGCCGATAAGAAAACAAGTGGTACTGGACAACCTTACGAAGGCGTTCGGCAAAGACAAGACGCCGGAAGAAATATCTCAGATAGCAAAAAACAATTACAGGCAGTTCGCCAAAACCTTCTTTGAGATCATGCTGCTCCCCAAATTGAACGCGCGTGAAATCGAGAAGCTGGTCAAGATGGAAAACACCGTTTTCCTCGATGAAGCTATCAAGAACGGCAAGGGGGCTATCCTAGTGGGAGCGCATTTCGGCAACTGGGAACTGATGGGTGTCGCTGTTGCGGCAAGATACCCGCTCACTTTTCTTGTCGGCGAACAGACCAACCTGCTCGTAGACAACCTGCTCAACTCTATACGGACAAGCAAGGGGGTAAAAACCATCCCCCTGAAGTTCGCGCTGAGGGGGGTGATGAAGACCCTAAAAGCAAACGAGTTCGTTGCCATAATATCCGATCAGGACGCTCATGAGAACGGATCTTTTGTCGATTTTTTCGGCAGGCCTGCGTCAACGCCAAAAGCCGCTGCGCTGTTCTCGCTCAGATCCGGATGCCCCCTGATAACCGGCCACTGCGTCAGAAATAACTACGGGTACCGGGTCGTTTTCGACAGGATAGATCTCCCGGCAAGATCGGGTGATGAAGAGAGCGACGCTCGGGCCCTGACTGCGCTTTACACAAGTAAAATAGAAAGCTACGTACGCGCAAACCCGGACCACTGGTTCTGGATGCACAAGAGGTGGAAGACAAGACCCGCATGAGCAAAGTACTTATTGTCGAGGACGACAAAAAGACGCTTGACATAACGCAGCGGTTCTTAAAGGCCGCTGGCTTTAACGCGGTGTCGGCCCTCGGAGGTAAACGCGCCCTGGAGCTCCTGCAGAACGAAAACCTCAAACCCGACCTGGTTGTCATAGATATTGACATGAAGATCATTACCGGCAGGGACGTGGCGAATGAGTGCGTCGGCAGAAAGATACCGTTCATACTGATAAGCGGGGCTGTGGCTGGGGAAGACATGATCGGCTATATTTCCGATATCAACTACAGTTTTTCGGAACTTTTGCATAAGCCCATTGACCTCTATAAGCTTAACAATATAATAAGAAAAAGACTCGATCTGGCCGGCTAATGAAAAAAAACATCAAGATCGTCCTTGCCGCCGTTATTTTCCTGGTGTCGATGTCTCTTTACCTGAACACATTAAGAGATAAATTTGTACATGACGACTCGAAAACGATAGTCCAGAACCATCTCATCGCCAGTTTTAAAAACATACCGCTGCTGTTCACGAGCAACTATTGGGCGGGTACGGAATACGAAAAAAAGATCTTTACGTATCACCCGCTTACGGCGCTTTCTTTCGCTATCGACCATAAATTATTCAAGCTCAAACCGTCCGGCTACCACTTTTCTAACATCATTGCGAATTCTCTTGCCTGTGTAGTCGTTTTTGCCTTCTGCCTGATTGTATTCGGTCAGTTCTACCCGCCGCGCGACCTGCTGATATTTGCTTTTGTCTCATCCTTCATTTTTGCGGTTCACCCGGTGCACACCGAAGCCGTCGCGGAGATAGCCGGAAGATCTGAGCTTCTATCGGCCGTGTTTTACCTCAGCGCCTTCATTTTTTATGTTAATTCGGCCTCGCGCTCGTTGTATTATATCATCTCGCTGTTACTATATTTCGCCGGACTTCTCTCAAAAGAAATGGCGGTGACCCTCCCCGCTATGATAATAATATACGACGCGTTGAGCGGCATGGATGTCAGAAAACTTGTGAAACAGTATATCGGGTACTTCCTCGTATTCGCGGTATACGTGCTCGCGAGGACATTTGTCCTTGAAAGCTTCGCCGGAGTCGCGCAGTCCTCACCGGCGGCATCACAGGCAATATCGCTAAAGATATTTACCGTGCTTAAAATAATAGGTATTTACATCAGGCTGCTTTTCATTCCGCTGAACCTCAACCCTTTCCACGCAAGCGCCGCGGCCCAGCCATTTTTCGATATCAATGCGGTGATCGGCCTGGCGTTCATCCTTGCCCTTGCGTACTTTTTAAAGAAACGCATGAAAGAGGCGGCCTTTATCTCTCTCTGGTTCATCGTAACGATCTTTCCCGTGGCTAACATAATTCCCATAGGCGGCATTATAGGTGAACGGTTCCTTTATCTGCCCTCATTAAGCTTTTGTTTTCTGATATCCGGGATCTTCGTATATTGCCTGAACCATCCGTCTGCCGCGGCGAGGCGCGGCGCGATAGCTGGGTTTGTCTCGATAATAACCCTCCTGTCGCTGTTGACACTGAAACAAAATAAGACCTGGGACTCGGATTACACTTTGCTGAAGCATATCGCCGAAGTAGAACATGATGATTATGGAGCCAACTTCAATTTCGGCGTCTTTTTGTCCAATTCGAACCGCTTTAAGGAAAGCGAAACATACTTATGGAAAGCCGTGCAGCTCTCTCCTGAAAGCCTTGAGGCCTACTATCAACTCGGCGTTATATATTTCGATGAGAACCTCAATGACAAATCGATCGAGACATTCAAGAAATCTCTTGAGCTTGCCGAATTTGCCGAACTGAAAGGCCGTTTCAACATCGACAAGAAAACGTCTATATATAAATATCTCGGCACACTTTATTCCAGGCAAAAGGATTGGAGCCTGGCCGTTAAGTACTACCAGAAATATGTGGAACTCAAAGCCAACGACCCTGACATTTATTACAGCCTGTCCGAGGCCTGCCTTATGCTTAACAAACCTGAGCAGGCCGAGCCATTTTCAAAAAAAGTTCTTGAGTTGCGTCCCGGCGACCTGAGCGCGGACATACAGCTTGGCGGCATACTTTTTACTCTGGGTAAAAGCAGCGAGGCGGCCGCCTCATACCTCGAAGCTTTGAAAAGCGACAAAATGAATTTTTATGCCAATTACAACCTCGCCCTTTTAACCGAAAACAAAAACAAGGCTGAAGCGCTTTCTTACTGGAACACCGCGTTACTCAGCCTGCAAAAGCAGTCACCTGGCTCCCAGCTGATCGAAAGGATAAAGAACCACGTTATAAAGCTTGAGAAACCGCCGGAACAGGCACCCGTGAAAACCGTCAAAAAGCCCAAAAAACAAAAGCAGCATAAATGAATAGCAAAGGAAAGCAAATGAAAAGTAAACTAATAACCTCGCATGACAACCCAGAGATAAAACACTTGAAAAATCTTTCTTTAGACAGTGACTACAGATACGAGAACGGCCAATATCTTATTGAGGGCGTCAGATCTTTGGATGACAACAAAAGTATCTTGAGGATATACCTCAGGGAAGGCACCTCTCTGCCTATGAAAACGACTGCGCCCGTAACACTGCTGGCCGCAAATCTATTCGATAAAATATCGCTTACCAAGAACAGCCAGGGCATGATCGCCGTATCGAAACTGAAGGTCTACGACAAGTCATCCATTGACCATACTATGCGGTATGTCCTCCTTGACCGCCTTCAGGACCCGGGGAACATGGGCACAATCATCAGGACCGCCTGCGCTTTTGACTTTGCTGGAGTTATAATTGCTAAAGGCAGCGTTGACCCGTTCTCTCCGAAAGTGGTCCGCGCCTCAATGAGCGGAGTGGATAAAATCAAAATAATACTGATCGAATCCTACAAGGAACTTAACGGCAAATATCTTATAGCCGCGGACAAAACAGGGGTCCCTGTAAATAAGTTCTGCTGGCCGGATAGTTTCATCATCGTAATAGGCAATGAGGCTAACGGCGTATCGGACGAGCTTCTTGGCGCATGCGAGCATAAGCTCTCCATACCGCTCCACGGCAGGATTGAATCACTTAACGCTGCTGTCGCCGCTGGCATTGTTTTATTTGAAAGCCAAAAATGATATAATAAGTCAGCTTTCAGCCATCATTCGTCGGTCTTCAGCCAACAACAATGCTTTTGCGACAACAGATAACCGGTGACCGACAGTAACAGGAGGTTCCAGTGCCAGGATTCGACAAAACGATTTTCATGAATAGCAATCTCGTAGCCAAGATAACTAAAAACAAACTCGAGGAACTACGGATATCTATTTTAAAAAACAATATAATCGACATGCGGATATATTTCTATTTCCCGAACGACCCCGAACCTAAACCCACCAAGAAAGGCATATGGCTTTCTTTTAAGAACACCCCGAAGATTATCGGGGCTTTCTCGGAACTGTTAAAGGATACTTCAAAAGAAATAAACCTGGAGTTTGAAAAACAAAAAGCTGAGGAGCAACTGAGAGTCTACACATCTGAATTTAAAGGCAATAAGCTGCTCCACATAAGAACTTTCTACAAGAAAGACAACGTATTCACGCCGGGCAGAGGGGTTTCTTTTACGATAGAGATGCTCAAGGACGTACTTGAAGCATTAAAGAAAGCAGAGAGCTTGAAGGAAAAATAGTTTTTTACGATCGGCGGATATCTATATGCCCAGAAAAATCTATTTCAAAGAGCTTAAAGCCCAATTTGCCAGATCACATCCTATCCACACCTCCGTCATATACACCGCCCCTGACGATGAGATACTCTCGATCTCGGCGTTTATCGCCGACGCTATAGAGAACAACGAAAAATGTGTTTTCTTTTTCTATGACGAGATCTCCGCGCGCATCGTCTCCGGCATATCGCAATACCTGCCGGCCGTTAACAAGTATGTGGAAAAGAACCAGATCACGTTCCTTCAATCCATGCCGCCGTCGCCTAACAAGAGGTTTTTTTTCACGGAGCATCTTATCCAGATCATCGAACAGGAAAGGGAAAACACCGCCAAAGAATCCTTCTCCAACATGCGGATAATAATGAACATGACCGAGTCGTTCAAAAAGCTACCCGGAGCGGAATGGCTGAAATCACACGAGCATACCCTTGAAATTTCCACTAAGAACAAGGGCTATGATATTTTATGCCTCTACAACGAGAATTATTTTTCTCCGGAAGTGCTTGTGCACGCCATCTACTGCCACTCGCACGTAATTTTCAACAACATGTTCTGCAGGAACAGCAATTATATCCCGCCGGACGAACTGAAGGCCAACGACGAGAACATCTCGCCGCTAAAAGTGTTCGAGCGGATGAAAACGGACATAATAAGCCGAAGTAAACTTGAAAAGGAACTCTTCAACCAGCATGAGAGCCTCAAGGCGAGTGAAACAAAGTACAGGACGCTGGTTGAAAACCTGAACGAAGGAATCTGGGCCATAGACAAAAAAGGCATTACAACTTACGTTAATCAATCCATGGCCTCGATAATGGGTTACTATATCCCGGAAATGCTAGGCAAACCTCTTTACGGCTTTATACCGGTAAATATGCTTGACGTGCTGCAAAGCAGGATTGCTGACCTGAAAAATGGAAAAAAATTTCAGGGAGAGGCAGATATGACGAGAAAAGACGGCACCGTATTCACAGCGTACATACAGATAGCGCCGATATTTGACCAGAACAACGAGTACGACGGAGGTCTGGCAGCTATTACCGATATGACAAACAGATTGGAGACCGAAAAACACCTTGCGGAGAGCGAGGCGAGGTATAGATTTTTTGTGGAGAATTTTAACGGGATAGCATACAGTGGAGCGATACCTTTCAAAGCGATCTTTATGCATGGGGACGTTGAAAAAATATCAGGCTACACGGAGCGGGAGTTTATATCCGGTTCCATAAGCTGGGACAAACTTGTTGACAAAGACTCAGATATTTTCTTTTCCGACATAGAGAATATCCAGACAGTCCCGCACTACTCGGTCACACGTGAGTACCAGATCACCCGCAAAGACGGGACAAAAAAATGGGTAAGAGAGTATGTAAAAAATTTCTGCGATGAAAATAATATCCCAAAATTTGTTCACGGCGTGATCTATGACGTAACAGAACAGCGACAGGGTATATCTCAGCTCCTTAACCTGGAGAGCGAGCTTGAAAAGGTAACTAAATTTCATCCGCAGGGCAACAAGGAGTTCCAGCATTTCTACGACCAGATAAAGGAAGTTATACAGATGTTCAAGAAAGCGCACGACTAAACGCTCACTTTAAAATCGGATGTTAAAGAAACTGCTCTGGCTATTTCTATCACTGTTGGCGGGGGGTTCACTTGCCGTGATCGCCAAAGCTCTAAACACCTCGGAACCCGTGAACGCTCTCTGGCTGGTGACCGCGAGCGCATGCATCTTCGTTCTTGCCTACAGGTTTTACGCCAGATTTGTCTGCTCTAAAATCCTTTCCATTGACCCTTCCAGACCGACACCAGCTGTACGCCTCAAAGACGGCACCGACTATGACCCCACCAACAGGTGGATGCTGTTCGGCCATCACTTCGCGGCGATCGCGGGAGCCGGGCCTCTTATCGGCCCGATGCTCGCCGCGCAGTTCGGTTACCTGCCGGGTTTTCTTTGGATATTGATTGGAGCAACGCTTGCCGGTTCGGTCCACGACACGGTGATACTCTTCGCGTCAGTCAGAAAAGACGGCAAATCGCTGGCCCAGATAGCAAAGCAGGAAATTGGACCCGTCGGTGGCATAACCGCTTCCATAGCCATAATTTTTATTATAATAGTAGCGTTGGCCGGCCTCGGTCTGGCGGTAGTAAACGCCCTCGCGGACAGCCCGTGGGGAACATTCACGATATTTCTTACCATCCCTATTGCACTTTCGATGGGGATCTATCTGAAATCTATAAGACCCGGCAGGGTTGCAGAGATGAGCGTTATAGGCGTGGTTCTTTTGGTTTCAGCTGTTGTAATCGGCCAAAACATACCGCACTCAAGCCTTGCTTCTTTCTTTACACTTTCGAGGAACAAACTGGTTTATATCATGGCCGCGTACGGTTTTTTTGCTTCAGTATTGCCGGTCTGGATGCTGCTGTGCCCTAGAGACTATCTCTCGACATATATGAAGATCGGGACCATAATACTTCTTGCCGCCGGGATCATCAGCATAGCGCCGCACATACAGATGCCCGCGGTCACGAAATTCGTATCGGGGGGAGGACCCGTCATCCCAGGCAAACTCTTCCCATTCATGTTCATAACTATTGCCTGCGGCGCGATATCAGGTTTTCATTCGCTTATTGCCTCAGGCACGACCCCTAAAATGATACTCTCCGAAAAAGACATACCCGCTATCGGGTTCGGGGCGATGCTAACTGAAGGTTTTGTCGCGATAATCGCGCTAGTGGCAGCTACGATACTCATCCCGGGCGATTATTTCGCCATAAATACGAAACTCTCGTTCGCGCAGCTGGCAAATATCGGTTTCCCTGTCTCGAGGATTCAGGAACTCTCGCAGATGGTGGGGATAAACGTCGCAGGAAGACCCGGCGGCGCTGTATCTCTTGCGGTTGGCATGTCATCGATACTGGGGAATATCCGCGGCATGAGGAGCCTCATGCCGTACTGGTACAATTTCGCATTAATGTTCGAGGCGCTCTTTATCCTGACCACCGTCGACGCAGGGACAAGAGTGGCGAGATTCCTTCTGCAGGAGTTCGGAGGCGCGGTTTATAAACCTCTCTCTCGTACATCGTGGTTACCCGGCGTGTTGATGACAAGCTTTTTCGTGGTCCTTTCCTGGGGATACCTCATTTACTCAGGCAGCGTTTCAACCATCTGGCCGATGTTCGGCGTATCCAACCAGCTGCTCGCCGCCCTGGCGCTGGGGGTGGGCACAACCGTAATAATAAGGATGGGAAAATCCGGATACGCCTGGGTGACCTTTGTCCCGATGGTTTTCATGTTTGTTACTACCTTTACCGCTTCATGGCAGCTGTCGGGTATTTTTTATCAAAAGCTCCTGGCCTCTCAAACCATTTCTGAGATAATTTCATACAAGATAGACATATTCCTTCTTTCGCTTATGGCGCTGCTAGCCATCATTTCGCTGGCCGACATGCTCTATAAATGGTATAGGCTCTTCGGCACTGTTGAAAATACCGTCAAAGCAGTTCAACAAGAGGCGGACCAGTTGACAGATTAACTAAAAACAACTATAATATATCTATAAATCGTTCATTGAGAGTTTCTAAGCTTATAAGAAGTGCTGTTTAAGTAACAGCATGCTTCGGGGAAGGGTGAAAATCCCTATCGGTAGTGAAGCTAACGGCGACTATACGCCGTTGGACGAGCCTACGAGTCCTGCCAGAATAATGGCGGACAGGAATCTGTTAGGAGCCAATTGCTCTTAGAATCAGATGCCGACGGTTACCCGCCACAGATTCAATGGCGGGACAGTCCGGATGAAAGAAGTAGCACTGCCTGTTTACAGGCGGTCAGGCCCGCGCACGGCTCATCATGTGCGCCTTTATCACAAAACCCGGAGAACTTAAGTTCTTCGGTTTTTTTTTGCTATTTTAGGTTATAAATCACAAAAATATGAGCCAACAACAAGACATTTTATTCATGAAGAAAGCGTTAAGACTTGCCAGGAGGGGGGGACCTAGGGTCTGCCCCAACCCCATGGTAGGCTGTGTCATTGTCAAAGATGGCAAGATAGTCGGCAATGGATACCATGAGTATTTTGGCGGGCCGCACGCCGAGATAAATGCGCTAAAACAAGCCGGAGATAAGGCAAATGGATCCACTCTTTATGTTACACTCGAACCATGCGCACACCAAGGCAAGACCCCTCCGTGCGCTGATGCTATAATAAGGTCAGGGGTAAGAAAAGTGGTTATAGCCATGAAAGACCCCAACAAGAATGTCGCGGGATCGGGCATAAGGAAATTGACCGCGTACCAGGTCCACACGATGGCGGCGAATCCCA
>CAZSIW010000061.1:0-9101 GCA_964606755.1 uncultured Elusimicrobiales bacterium
AAAAAGGGTTTAAAACAGGTCATTTTCAGGGGCCTCGATGTACAGAATAACAATGAGGTTGTACAGAGCAGGAACGGCTCCCGGCAGGCGATAGAAAGGAAAGACTGATATTCCTTTCTATTGTGGAAACTAAACGCACAGGCGTGAGAATGGGGTAAAATGCTGGCAGCCAGCAAAAGTGCCAGCATAAATTATATGGAACCGTATATTCCGTATGACAATCATGTGACGGCATTTCGGGATATTTCGCTGGCAAAAGGCTGATTTTCGAGATATTTCAGCGAGCTAATTGTATAAAAGACGTACGGCAAGAGCGGTGAAGTCCGTAGCCCTCCCTTTAACATAACATACCTTACCGTCAAGACGGGAAGAAGCGGCTCCTAAAGTCGAGGGCAAGGCCGTCCAGCCGGTAAGGTGACGTTATGTTAACTTCACGAGAGCGTAGAATCGGGCGAGACGTGAAGCCGGTCGGAGTAACAGACCTTGCGGCGATGCAGGGCCAGTGGAAGGCCCCACCCGCCCGTGCGCCGGTGAGGGTATGGGGATTCTGCGGAGTAATGCGCGGCTCCCAGGAATGGGACGGTATCTCACGGCCAGAGTCATTATACCGCTCAAAATCGGATCATCAAGGTCAGGCTCCCCCTGCTGCACCACTTCCTGGTAATTTGCTTTCGATAATACAGAAAAAACCAACCTTTTCATAACTCTTTAATTTCCACAATAGATTAATGGCCCGGAAGTGGTGAGGGGTCGTTTGCTCTGCGGAGCAAAACCTTGACAAGCCGCTTTTTCGCAGGTGAGGTAGTAAGGCCGTTCGGTAGGGAAATAGTTATTTTTCAAATTCAGAAATCAAGACTTTATATCTTCGATGATCCGCTTCATCAGGTGTATTAAAATCTCTTTATCTTTCAACGAAAGAAGCTGGTCGGCTTTTACAATAGCTTCATTTAAACTTTCGTTTTTGAATTTGTAATTTAATTTCTGGCCTGTAGCGATACAATGTATAGAAACTCCGAAAAGCTTTGATAGCTTTATTAGTTTATCCACAGGTGGAATAGTTGCTCTGGTGTAGCTCGAAATCAAGCCTGGCGTAGATTCGAGATAGTCTGCTATGGTTTGAAGCAGCATTTTGTTTTTATCTATCAGGTATCTGATATTTGTATTCACATCATTTTCAAGGTTAAAAGGATCTTCTTTTAACCGAATATTTATTAATTCTTTAGGGTGTCCAATCAAGGACAAGGCTGTTGATTCGATTTGAAAACGCTTTACTTGGTCCAGTTTATCAATTGTGTCTGCCAACTTAAACAGTTCAATACTTTTGATGTATTCTGTTTTATCCCACAATATCAGAAAATCAACAGAAACCGAGTAAAAGTTTGAGAATTCAATTAACCTGTCTAAGTTCGGGGAAAACTGGTTTGCATCATATTGTTTCAAAGAAGCAACGGATATTTTTAAACATCTTGATAATTCTTCAAAGGTAATCTGGCGGTTATTCCTCAAATCTTTAAGATGTTGCCCAATGACGAAGATGTTTTTTTGTCTTTTTTTTCGAATTACGCTTGACAATTCAAAAACCCCGTTATACAATATAACAATATCAACAGAACGTATATATTATATTTAATTAACTAAAAAAACGCAGGCTTAAAACCCGCGAAAAAAATAAAGATAAAGAAAACCCCTGTTTCTCAAAGTTTGGCCACCGCGAGAAACAAGGGCAACATACAGCCGAGGAATACTTCCTCGTGGGTTATATTGTAGCATAAACAGCTATATTAATCAATCCAATCGAGAGAAGTTTTCCTCCGGATACAGAGGCATAGCCTCAGGGAGGAAAAAATCATGAAAGAGAACCTATCACCTGAAACCACCCTGCAAACGACCGACATGTACGAAGCCGGATATTATGTATGCCTGGGCTATTCTGTCTTGAAAGTCGAAGTTATGAAGGAAGAAAAAAAAATCATTGGTAGATTCACATTTTCCGGAGAAGGGCTTACACAGGCGCAGATTGATTATTTCAACGGCCAGGCCGTAGTTAATCTTCTAAAATTCCGGCGGTCTTATATCCACCTGAACTCGATAATGGGCGCGGCCCGCAGAGATGCAAGAATCGAGGGCAAAGAAGTGCGGCTTCCGGAATCAGGGGGCAGCCATGACTAAAATCATCGTATCCTGCAATCAGAAAGGGGGTGTGGGGAAGACCACGACCACCAGGGAATTAGGCATATACCTATCCGAGAAAAATTACCGTGTCTTATTAATCGACAGCGACCCGCAGGGGAACCTTTCAAAATCATTGGTGGATGAACCTGGCTTTGGCTTATATGAAGCGCTAACCGGCGGAGATTATGAGCCGGAGGACGTGAAATTGAACTTATCCTTACTGTCAGGCGGGGTAAAACTGGCGGGGCTTGAAAGGAGCCTGATCGGGGAATTGGACGCTTTTACAAGGTTGAAAGACCTGCTTAAAGGCGGGGCTTCCGGCGAGCTATTCCAGACCTATGACTTTATTCTGATAGACAGCCCGCCGTCATTGGGGGTGCTTACAGGCAATGCTTTGACGGCCTCCGACTGGCTTATAATCCCGATGAATCCAAGCCTTTACAGTATGCAGGGGACAAACGACCTGATGGCGACATTCTCGAAAGTCCGGAAAAACTTCAATCCTGACTTGCAGCTTCTTGGTGTTATTGTCAACGCCTTTGATAGTGTTCCATCGATCACAAAACAGATCCACGCTGAAATCCGGGAAGCCTTCGGGAAAAAGGTGTTTACCTCCGTCCTGTCGAAGTCTATCAAGATCGAGGAAGCGATAGCGTCAAAGACCGGTGTAACAGTTAAAAACAGTAAGATAGCTGGAGAAGTCAGAGCCATAGGCGAAGAACTCTTATCACGCTTGAACCTGGTTTAGGGGGAGGATCATGCTTATGGAAACCCCTATTATTCCAGGAGACGCGCCTCGAAAAGATAAACTGCATGGACAAAAGACTTTGCGGGTCAGAGGCTTTCTTGAAGAGTTTGAAGTGGACGACATCAAGCGTAAGGTTGATATTGTCGAGTTATTTGAAAGTTTTGGCGTAAAGCTGTCGGGGAAAGACGGCAATTATACAGGTCTTTGCCCATTCCATGAAGACCACACCCCCAGCCTGTCGGTGGATCGTGAACAGGGCTTATTTAACTGCTTTAGCGGGAAATGCAAAGCTAAAGGTTCGGTAGTTGATGCCGTAATGAACTTCAAAAACACCGACTTTAAAGGGGCAATGTCCTATCTTAAAGGGTTTAAACCGGTGGTTGTCAGGCCATCGGTTAGCGTTCCGGCGATTCCGGAGAGGAAAAAACCCGAACCGGTGGAAGCCATCGACCTGAAAGTAATATCCGGATATTACCATAAACAGCTATTCGACCATTCTGAAGCCCTTGAATACCTGAGGAAGCGAGGGCTTGCAAATCCCGCCCTCTATGAACGCTTTCAGATTGGATATTCCGATGGCAGTTTAAACCAGGTCATAGGAGAAAGCCAGAGACAGGCATTGACGGAAGCGGGTATCTTCAGTGAGAAAGGCAAAGAGCACTTCTTAAACTGTCTGGTATTCCCTATTATGGACGAAAATCAAAACGTAGTATCATTCTACGGCAGGGACATTGACGACAGTTCCGGCTTCAAGCACCGCTATTTAAAAGGGCCGCATAAGGGAGTATTTAACAGGAAGGCGTCGAAGGTCTATGACGAGATCATCCTGGCCGAGTGTATTATTGACGCTTTGAGCCTTATCGAAACGGGCTTTGAGAACGTCCAGGCTGTTTATGGAACGAATGGATTTATGGACGAACACCTTGAAATATTGAAGACGGACCGTGTTAAGACGGTCGTTATCGCGTTAGATAACGATGAGGCAGGGCAAAAGGCATCGGAGGCCCTCAAGGAGCGGCTTATATCCGAAGGATTCCGGGTGAAGATCATTTCACCGTTTAACGGACTTGTACCGGAGGTGAAGGACTGGAATGAGGTATTGACGACCGGCGCGACGGACGGGAAGTTCGATAGAGAGGAATTCCGTATTACCTTAAAGGCTTTGATCGAACAAACGGCGATCTTTGAAAAGGAGGATGAACTTACCGGGGGACGCGTCCCCTTTAATGTCAGAGAGGAAAAAGGGCAGTATTACTTCACCTATTCCGATAGCGTAACTCCTATCACCTACCGGCTGACCGGGGTAAAGGAAATGTTCGCCAACAGCCTGAAGGTAACGGTTAAGGCCGAATCAAACAATGATTATTTCATCGACACAGTGGACTTTTATTTATACCGCTCCCGGTCGAATTTTGCGGCGCACCTTTCTTCACAGTTCGGCATGGAATTGAAGCGGATAGAAAAAGACCTGCTAAATATTTTGGAATACCTTGAAAAGCGAAAGGATGAAAAGCTTGAGAAAGAAAAGCCGTCGAAGATCGAATTAACGGAAGACGACCGGCAGGCCGGATTAGAGCTTCTGAAAAGTCCCACACTCTTTGATGATATTGTAAATGACATGAATGTCCTGGGCTATGCCGGGGAGGATGTAAACAAACAGCTTGTATATCTTGCCGGGACATCGAGGCTTATGCCAAAGCCCTTAAGCGTATATATCCAGTCGGGCGCGGGAAGTGGGAAAAGCTATCTTATTGAAACAGTTTTGAAGCTTATGCCGCCGGAAAAGGTAAACTCCATAACCTCGGCATCCGACCGGGCGTTCAACTACCTTGAGGAAGAAAAGCTTCTGGATAGTATTCTTGCGATGGGCGAAGCGCTGCATAATGAGGAGATCGAAGGAGACATCCGGCAGATGCAGTCTGAAAACATGATATCACGCTCGGTAACGCAGAAAGATCAGAAAACAGGCGAATTGAAAACTGTGGAGGTCAAGAAAAAGGTGAGACTTTGTTTTATGATGACCTCGACGGCCTTGAAGCTGAATCCGGAAAACGCTTCCCGCTGCTTAGTATTGAATGTGGATGAAAGCCGGGCGCAGACGGAGCGTGTTATGGACTTGCAGAGATACAAGAGGACGTTCAACGGATATCTTGAAAACCGGCATATTGTACCAGGAATTACCCGGAAGCATATCTCGGCGCAAAGGATGCTGAAAGCGCAGAACATCTTCAACCCGTTTTCACAGGCGTTAAAATTCCCATTGGTCAAATCCATAATGCGGCGGGCGCATGAGCAGTTCCTTACCCTGATCGATTCTGTTTGTTTTCTTCAGCAGTATAAAAAGGGGCCGGTGGCGCTTTACGACCCATACGCTAAAGAAGAAATACAAGGGCTGGAATGCGGCCTTGACGATTACGGCATCGCACGCAGGTTGTTCATCGACGGGGGCATCCTGACAAATATTTACGACTTTCCCGCTGGGATGGTAGAACTGTATGAGGAAATACGGAAGCTGTCAAGAAAGCGCGCGTCGAAAGGCGGGATAAAGGTAACGGAAACAAGCATCATACAAACGGACATCCGGGGATTGACCGACCTGTCTAATGAGAGTGTGAAGCGGTACGTCCGGATGCTGGTTGAATTTGAGTTTTTAAAGATCGTAGGCGGAAAGCAGCATGGGACAAGGTTCAGCTACTGTCTTCGGGAAGACGCGCCCATAAAAGGGCTGGAATTGGAAGGGATGATCCCTACGGCGGAAGAAATGGCGGCTGTTGTAGAAAGGATAAAAACAGGTAATTCTATTACTGATAGAAAGTTAGATCGGTGAAAACGAGTAATTATTTGTAATATATGAAGATAAACTGGGTAATAGCGGGTAAAACCGGGTAAATTACCCGGTTTGATTTTCTAACTGCTGTAAAATCAGGCGATTACAAACTCAAAAACGACAGGGTAACACTGTTCCGGGGTGGAAGGCCGGGAAAAAGTTTAAGCTAAGGGATGTGTCCCTGGGAGGCAATAACAATGGAACAAAAAAGTCTCAAGGAATATACGGAATACTACAGGGCGAAGGGATACACCTTCGGGACGCTGGACGAGCGGGGCCGGTCTGTAAGACTTTTTATTGAATACCTCAAGGAGAGCGGTATTAAGTGTATTGAGGACGTGGACAGGCAAACCATTGAAAACTTCAAAGTTTTTCTATACCGGCGGGCTGAAAGATTGAAGCTGCCGCTCTCTGATGCCACGCTATCCCTGAAACTGGAAACCGTCAGGCATTTCCTTGTTTACTTGCGCGAGCAAAAGGGAATCACGGCCAGGGCAATACTCGAAGCCGAAGAGGCGCGCCTCGAAGAAAAGGCGATAAAGCGTGATTCAGAGATACCGGAAGCCTTCCGGGAGTCGTTTAATCGTTTTATAGAGCAGAAACGACAGGAGAACGCTTCAGAGCGTAGTCTCGGTCTTTGCCGATATGGCCTTAAAGTCTTCTTTCGGTATCTCACCCTCGAAAGACACATCGGGAGCCTTTCTGAACTCAAGCGCGAGGACATCAAGGAATTTACAGGCTATCTGATAGACAAGCCATGTCTGAAGAATGGTATTGCTACCGATCACCCCCTTTCGATGAGTTCGGTGAACAAGCATATCGACGCGTTAAGGGTCTTTTTGATATGGCTGTCTAAAAAGGGAGAATACCCGAACTGCTATAATATTCATACGTCAGTCAGGCGGGTGAATGAAGGCGACAAGGTTTCAAGGAATATTTTTACCCGCAAGGAACTTTCGGCCCTGTTTAACCGGAAAGCGGAAAACCCTTCGGAATTTATGATGAAGGCTATATTTGTAATACTATATGCCACGGGGCTTCGATGCGGAGAATTGCTGTCTATGAAACTTTCAGACATCTATGAGGCACAATTCTTTGAGAAAAAGGAGGCCGTGGTTTACGAGCCGAAGACGAAGAAAGAGAGGATAGTGCAATTCGGCGAAGTCGGAGCGGCCTATCTCCAGCTTTATCTTGAGCATATACGCCCGAAAGCACAACAGAGGCGCTCACCGGAAGAATCCGCTCTTTTGTTTATAACCGGCAGGGAGCATGGCCGGATATGGATACAAACCGTGAACAAGGAACTCAAACACTTCGCGTTAAAAGCGGGGATTAAAAAGAACGTATCGAGCCACTCCTTCCGTCACAGCTACGGTACACATATCCTGGAGAACGGGGCCGGGATCAAGGAAGTATCTGAACTGCTGGGGCATAACAGCATCGAGACGACTCAGGGCTATACGAGGCTCGCGCCTGAGCGTTTGAGGGAAACGCTTCTGAAATATCACCCAAGGGAGAAAGCGTAGTATGTCCGGATTATCGTTTATCGAAGCCGAAGCGGTCATAGCGGAGGCCATGAAGTACAGGAACTATACCAGGGCCAGCATTGAAAGCTACCTGACAAATCTGAAGATGTTCGACCTCTATCTCCGGCATAAGGGCGTTCCGGATTATCGGGAAGTGAAGGAAAAGGATTATTACGATTTTTTGGACTACACGGAAAAGAAAAGCAAGCGGGGAATCAAGCGGGAAACATTGGGAAAGTACGGGATCACGCTCAAGAGGATTTTCGCCCTGCTGGAAGAGGAGGAGAAGATACTTCAAAGCCCTTTCGCCGGCATCGAGACGATGAAGAATATCCGGCGGATCAGGGAAATGACTTTAACGGAGGATGAAATGGATAAATTTCTTTCGTCCGTTGAGATGGATTCCCCCATAGGCATAAGAAACAGGGTGATCCTCGAAACGCTTTACGGGACGGGTATCCGGGCTCGGGAGCTTATGAATCTCGATGTTTCGGATTTCCTGAAAGAAGAACGCATGCTTTTCATCCGCAACGGCAAAGGGCAGAAAGACCGCATCGTTCCGCTTGGGCCGAACGTTTATGAATATCTCAAACGCTATCTTTCACAGGTGAGGCCGAAGCTGGCACGGCGTAAGCGAGAGGCGCGCCTCCATCGGGAAAAAGCTTTATTCCTGGGAAAGTTCGGCTTCAGGCTTGGGCCGAGGATTCTTGAGCGGCTTTTCGATTATGTCCGGAAGAAAAGCCGGATAGGAAAACACGTTACCCCGCATGTGATGCGCCATTCTTTTGCCACTCATCTTATCAACGGCGGGGCCGATATCCGGGAAGTACAGCTGCTCCTGGGCCACGCGAGCATATCATCGACGGAAATATACGTCAACCTGGCCTCGTCGAGGCTCAAGGAGGTCTATGAGAAATACCATCCTTTGGAAAACGAACTTTTCTTTGACGTGAGAGCAAGGGAGTCGTATATTCTTGACTGGCAAGAAGCAAAGAAGTAGAATATATCTATGGAGGAAAAGATTATGCCGCAATCGAATATAGATCAAACTATCGAAAAACTGCCTGATGAAGCTAAAAAAGAGCTTCAGGATTTTGCCGAATTTCTGAAACAGAAGTATTTGAAAGAAAAGAACCATAGTCCTATGAAACTGACCTGGGCAGGAAAACTGGAACAATACAAAGACAAATTGGGTGATCCGGTAGCCCTCCAGCATGAAATTTCTGATTTATGGAGCGGCATTAATGTATCTCGTTGACACCAATATCTTCATCCATGTTCTGCTGAAAAAAGATAAGTACGATGAAGCATTAGCCTTTTTGAAGAGCGGTAAAGCGATGTACATTACTGATTTTTCTCTTTATTCAATCTGCATTCTGCTGGGTAAAATTCATGAAAACGAAGTGCTCAAAAATTTTGTGGATGATATTTTTTCCAACGAAGGTATTAACTTAGTAAAGGCGGAAATGGAAAATATCAGTAAAATTATTGAGATTGAGGAAAGATACAAACTGGATTTCGATGACGCTTATCAATACTATATAGCTGATCAGAAAGACCTGACAATCGTCAGCTATGACGGTGATTTTGACAGGACGGAAAAAGGAAGAAAAAAACCCGAAGAATTGCAAGGTTAATCTCAGCATACAAAATTTGCGTTATTTCTATCTCAAGCATAGAATATTGAGCCTGCTTATCGGAGCTAAAAACTTCGGGAGCGGGCTTTTTTTTGCTTTCAGGAAGTGGGGACATGGAATCAGCAATATTGAATTCAGGAAGAGCGGAAAGTATTTTGAGGATGAGAAAAAGTGAGTCATGGGACATGACC
>CAZSIW010000062.1:0-9009 GCA_964606755.1 uncultured Elusimicrobiales bacterium
ATCGGGGCGAGAACATAACAGTCATTTTTGTCAACAACGCGATATACGGCATGACGGGCGGCCAGATGGCGCCCACGACCCTTCCCGGCCAGAAATCGACCACGACACCCGATGGGAGAGACGTCAAGACCGCCGGCTACCCTATGAGAGTTTGTGAATTGCTCTCGTCGCTCGATGGCGTCACTTACCTTGAACGGGTCTCGGTCAGCAAACCGGCTAATATCATAAAGGCAAAAAAAGCTATTCTTAAAGCGTTTACAAACCAGGTAGAGAACAAGGGATTTTCGCTTATAGAGGTCCTCTCGCAGTGCCCGGTCAACTGGGGCATGACACCAAAAGAATCCGTAAAATGGGTGGAAGAGGACTTCGTGAAATACTTCCCGCTCGGTGTGTATAAGGACAAGGAGAAAAGTTAAACAACAACAAGTTCACCAGTTGACCAGTTAGCCAGTTGGCCGGTAAAGTCTTAAACCGGCAAACAGGCGCACACTGGAGCACTGGCTAACTTAAAAAACATGAAAGAAGAAATAATAATAGCCGGTTTTGGCGGACAGGGTGTTCTTCTGGCAGGTATGGTCCTGTCACAGGCCGCCCTTGAATCCGACCTGCACACTACCTGGTTCCCGAGCTACGGCGCCGAGATGCGGGGAGGCACCGCCAATTCTACTGTAATCATTTCCGATGAGGAGATAGGTTCCCCGGTAGTTGCCGAGGCATCGGCCCTCATAGCCTTGAACGAACAATCGCTTGATAAATTCTCTAAGATGCTGAGCAAGAACGCGCTCATAATTTACAACTCCGCTTTCAGCGGTTCTCAGGAACGTGGCGAACAAGCTGTAACGAAGATCCCGGCCAGCGAGATGGCCGAGAAACAGATAGGCAACATAAGGGCCGCGAACATGATTACACTGGGGTTATATATCAAAAAAACCGGCGTAGTTTCTCTTGAAAAAGCCAAATCGGCCTGTGAAAAAGCATTCGAGGGAAACATTAAATTGATAGAGCTCAACAACAAAGCCCTGGAGCTTGGATATAATTTTGGAGAAAACACCCGACGATAAGTTTTGCTTCGTTTCCCAGAATTTACCGCGGCTGAATTTTACAACGGGTTGCTTGATTCCGCCAGACAATAAAATCAAACCACTTCAAATCGGGAGAATAAAATGAAAATTAGGAAAGCAAAGATAAAAGACGTCAAGCACATGCATGACCTCATCAACGAGTACGCCCAGAAAAGAGAGATGCTGGGCAGGCCTTTGAGCGAGTTATACGAGAATGTTCAGGAATTCGTCGTTGCCGAAGAAAAAGGTAAAATAGTCGGCTGCGGAGCCCTGCACATCTCCTGGGAAGACCTGGCCGAGGTCAAAGCCCTTGCCATAGACGAAAAATACCAGAGGAAAGGGATCGGTACCAGGATTGTTAAGGAATGCCACAAGATATCAAAGAGCCTGGGAGTAAACAAGGTTTTCGCGCTGACCTTCAAGCCGAAATTCTTCCTCGGCCTGGGATACAAAAAAATATCGAGGAACAAACTCCCCCACAAGGTCTGGGGCGAATGCGTCAGGTGCTCCTACTTCCCGAACTGCGGCGAAATTGCTCTAATCAGAGACATCTAAACAACAGTGCTAAGCGGTAAGGGCTAAGTGATAAGTAAACTAAAGCCTTTGCGGGCTTCAGGTTACTTCTTATCCCTTAGCCCTACCACTGTCTATTGAAGGAGTCAAGATGAATATAATCGAGATCAAGAATGTTACCAAGGAATACCCTCTCGGCGACACCACTGTCCATGCCTTGCGAGGCATAGACCTCGACGTAAAAGAGGGCGATTTCATGAGCATCGTCGGCCCTTCGGGGAGCGGCAAAACAACGCTTCTTAACGTTATCGGCTGCATAGATTTTGCCACCTCGGGAAGCGTTAAGGTGGGCGGCAGGGAGATAACCGCTCTCAACGACAGGCAGATCACGGACATCCGCCTTCATAAGATAGGTTTCATATTCCAGACCTTCAACCTTATACCGGTGCTGGACGTGATAGAGAACGTGGAGTTCCCCCTCATGCTCATGAAAGACCAGTCAGATAGCGAGATACGAAAAAGAGCTGAAAAACTTATTGACGAGGTCGGCCTGAGAGAATTCGTCAAGCACCGCCCGGCAGAACTTTCCGGAGGCCAGCGCCAGCGCGTGGCTATAGCCAGGGCTCTTGTCACTAACCCCGGCATAGTTCTTGCGGACGAACCAACCGCCAACCTGGACTCCGTAACGGGCGCGTCGATCCTGGAACTGATGCAGCAGATGAACAGGCTCGAGAAAACGACTTTCATTTTCTCCACCCATGACGCGAACGTCCTGAAATACGCGACCCACGTTGTCAAAATAAAAGACGGGCTGATATCGGAAACGCAGAATTAAGATAATATTATGAAATTGATGCTGAAGATCGCCTGGCGCAATATACTAAGACACAAGGGAAAGAGCCTCGTCATAGGGGTTATACTTTTCATTGGCGCCTTCCTCATGACGGTGGGTAACGGTATCATTACGGGCATGGACTACGGCGTAAAAAAGAACATCGTCAACTCGTTCATGGGCGATATCGTTATCATCTCCGACAAACAAAAATCCGACAACATACTTTTCAGCATGATGGGAACTTCGATAGAGCCGATAAACACCTATAAGCAGATCAAGGAAGTGCTGGAGTCCCGGAGCTACGTGGAGCGTTTTCTTCCCGCCGGCGACAATCTCGCTATGATCCTTAAAGAAGACCAGAATACTCCCAGCGCCACGTACCTGATGGGTGTTGATTTCGCGAAATACCAGAAAATGTTCCCCAATAGTTATAAGGTCATAGAGGGGCGCCAGCTTCTGCCCGGCGACAAGCACGGCATAATGGTCCCCACGCATATCCGCGAAGAACACATATATACGGCCCTGAACGTATGGCTCATACCCGAAGGCAGCGGTATAGTAAAAGAGAATCTCACAAAAGAGGCCCGGGAAAATCTCAAGGATATCGTTGTCTCTTCAAGCATCGTCCTCATGGGCACCGCCAGCGGGGTGAATTCTTCCACGGACCTCAGGTTCGGCGTGAAGGGCATTATAAAGTACCGGGCTCTCAACTCAATGTTCGGGCATTTTTGCGTCACAGATATCGAATCGTACCGCGAATGCATGGGTTATTTTTCGGCCGCGGAGAACGCCATAGAAGTTCCCAAAGAGGAAAAGAAACTTCTGCAGATGGAAAATTCCGATATGGACTCGCTGTTCGGTTCCGAGCCGCTGGTGGTGAGCGACACTAAGTCCAAGCCGAAACTCCTTAAGCCCAAGGTTGCCGCTCCCGAAGTAAAAGCGGACAGCGAGTTCGGAACGTACAACATGGTTTTTGTTAAATTAAAAAATAACATAACGTACAATGAAGCGCTCTCAAAGCTCAACAAGGCCCTACTGGAAAAAGGCGCCGGCGTCAGGGCGATCACCTGGAACAGGGCGTCCGGGCCCATCGGCAGTATGACACTGATCATCAAAAGCGCTTTGTTCCTTTTCGTAATGCTGTTGTTCGTGGTCGCCATAATAATCATTATAAACACGCTTACCATGGCAGCGCTCGAGCGAACCTCCGAGATCGGCATGATGCGTGCCGTGGGCGCTAAAAAATCTTTCATCACGGGCATGTTCTTTGGCGAAACGGGAATGCTTTCGACGGTTTTCGGCGGGGCCGGCATCGTCCTGGGCGTGATCACGGTCAAACTGATACCGCTTTTTAAGATCACCACCTCCAACGACCTGGTGCAGTTGTTGTACGGAGGAGATATTTTCCGGCCCATGCTCATGGTGCCTGACATAGCCCTGACCGTGGCCCAGCTCGCGCTGGTAACCATCGCCGCGGCGTTCTACCCGGTGAGCGTGGCGCGCAATATAACGCCACTCGACGCGATACAGAGAGACTAGAACAACAGTATGTAGTAGATAGTAGGTAGTATGTAGGGAACGGCGAAAGGGCAGAATATAGTATATAGAATGTAGTATACTGGGAACGGCAAAAAAATAATGAAACTTCTTATTAATCTGGCATTACGGAATTTGTTTCGGCAGAAGCGCAGGAATATACTGCTCGGCATCGCTATCGCGCTGGGCATCGTCATACTGGTTATAGCGGATTCCTTCTCCCACGGCATTTCCGACAACCTCTTCAACAAAGTACTGCGCTGGGCGGCAGGGCAGGTCACCGTTAATTTCAATGAAAAAGGAAAATTGACAAGACAAATATTCCGCGACAGGGAACGCGTATTCGCGCTCTTGAAAGACATACCCGGAGTCGAGGAGAAAAATGAGGGGCTCGGCATGTTCTGCCGGGCCATAGGCAACGGCAGGGCGGACAACGTTATACTTGTCGGCGCCGACACCACGCAGAACATCAGCAAGGAACGAAGGAAAGAGCTTGAGGAGTCCTTCAGGATCATCGATGGCAGCTGGAAAGACCTCGAGGACCACAACATCGAGAACCCCGCTATAGTTTCCGAGGAAAAGGCCCGCTATCTCAATGTCAAGAAAAATGACATGATACGCCTGCGTTTCCGCAACATGTTCGGCCAGGACCAGGCCGTGCGCGTAACGGTGGCCGGCATAATGAAGAACGACAACATTTTCATGCAGCCCGTCCTTTTCCTGGAATTTGACAGGGCTAAGGAGCTCCTGGGTTACCGCCCTTACGAGTCGGGCAACATACAGCTTGTCGTAAAGGATCCGCAAAAGAACGCGAAAAAGATCGCGGACATCATACACTCGAGGCTCGAACCGGGTCTGGCGGCGATATACGCCTCCGTAAAGCACGGCGACCGTCAGAAGAACGCGACCATCCTGGGCTATAAGAGCGACGACGAATCTATAAAGAAATTCACGGATATGCTGAAGCTCGAAAGCGGTTCGCTTCAAACCGCGGCACTTTCCCAGGACGGGATTATACTGTCGCGCCCCATGGCCAGGGCCTTAAACGCCGCGGCCGGTGACACAGTCAGGGTTTCTTATGCCAGGAAATTCGAAGCCGGGAACACCGAGCTCACTTATAAGGTAAGCGCCGTCATCGCTCAGACGGGCGGCCTGAGCGATGACGTGATACTACTAAACGACGAGAAGTTCTACGACACCTATTACCAGAACCTGCCGAAAAGCACCGAGAACGACCCCTCCGTATCCGCTCCCAAGAGAGACAGCCCGTGGTACTCGATCCTGGCGCCCGAATGGATACTGCTGAAGCGGACGGCGAACACCGATGAGGCGCTTAAGAAATACCGGGAGCTGAACAAAAAAACATGGAAGGGCACGGTAGTCGATGTCCAGACGATGTATGAGACCGCCAGCGACATACTTAAGCTCGAGGGCGTACTTAACCTCATCACTCTTTCGGCCGTAATGGTGCTGTTCTTCATAATCCTCGTGGGCGTGGTGAACACTCTGCGCATGACTATACGCGAGCGCACCCGCGAGATCGGCACGATCCGCGCCATCGGGATGCAGAAAAACGACGTCAGGAACACGTTCATCCTGGAGACATTTTTTCTCGCTCTTTTCTCTTCGATAACCGGCGTCGCGGCAGCCTTCGGGGTTATGTGGCTGTTATCGAGAATAACATTCAACATGTCGGACAATCCCATGGGAATGCTGCTCGTCAACAGCAGGCTCTATTTTTTGCCGACGTTCTGGGGAATAGCCGGAAACGTCCTTTTGATACTTATGATAGCCGTTGTAACGGCATATTTCCCAGCAAAAAGAGCGGCTAATCTTTCCCCTGCAAAAGCTCTGGGACACTTTGAGTAACAAACGGGTGCTAGATACTGGATACTAAATTCTGGAAAGCCTTTTCTAGCATCTTGGATCTGGGATCTAGCATCATTCGGTAGTTGAACACATCAGGAGGCTCGATTGAAAAAAATTGTTCTATTAGTTATAATCGCACTATATTTCCCCTGTGCAGCCAGCTGCGAAACACAGGGCAATAAGATCCTGCGGACCATACAGGAGATAACGGATCTAAAGACCGACGCAAAGGCGAACGTGCTTTTGACTCAGCAGAAGGTGGACGAGGGCACGAAGGTGATTGACATGGCCTATTACAGGAGAGATTCCGACAGCTCGTTTCTTATTATCATGGTCGCCCCGGAAAGCGAGAGGGGCAACGGTTACCTGCGCGTGGGCGATAACTTCTGGATGTACCGGACGAACACCCGCACCTTTCAGCACATAAACAGGGATGAAAGCATCGGCGGAAGCGACGCGCACGGCGAGGATTTCGAGAAGCGCAAGCTCACCGAACTCTATACCCCGACTCTGGACGCCTCCGGCAACGAGATCATAAGCGAAACCGTGCTCGGCAAAATACCCGCGTACAAACTTGAGATAAAGGCAAAGGTTAACGACGTCGACTATCCCAAGAAGATCTATTGGGTAAGGAAAGACAACGACCTGGTCCTTAAGGAAGAGTCTTACTCCCTCTCCGGCACGCTTATGCAGACGGCCTATTATTTGAACTACACGATAATTGACGGCAGGTACCTGGCCGTCAAAATGCTGTTCATAGACGAGTTCGAGAAAGGCAACAAAACAATGGTCGACATCTCGAACATACAGACCAACAAGCTCGACGACTCGATTTTTACAAAACCGTATCTTGAAAATTTAAGCAATTGAGAACAGCCGTTCCTCCTCTCCCTTGAGGGGAGAGGATCGAGGTGAGGGTGAATTTATTTTTCCCCTCATCCCCACCTTCTCCCGCAAGGGGAGAAGGAGAGAAAAGGAATACCCGTAAAAGCTATGCTTAAATACTTCTTAATCATCTTATCGCTCGCCTTGTCCTGCGCCGCCGCTTCGTTTGCCAGCGGGGTTAACGAGAATGATCTTTTTTCCACAGACACCATGATCACCCAGAGCACAAATACGGCAAACGCTGAGAAGCTCCCTGAAAAAAACAGCGTAAAGTTATCCGGTGAGATAACCGGAGGCTTTGTCGGGGGCATAGCGACCAGCACTTCCACCTCAACCCCATTTTACAGCACCACGGTCACAAACTTATTTTTGGACGCCCGCCTGCAGAAAGGAATGAAGGTGTTCGCCAACGGCGAAGCCGATTACCTCGCGCAGACAAGGACAACGAACTTCTATGTCCGCGAGATGTTCTTTGACATCAACTACGACAACAAGGTATATTTCCGCACGGGAAAACAGGTCCTTGTGTGGGGCACCAACTATTTCTGGAACCCGACGGACCTCATCAATGTGGAAAAAGTCCCCTTTATCCAGAAAATAGGCTACCGCGAGGGCGCGTACGGAACCAAAATGCACATACCCTTCGGCACAACCGCCAACCTCTACGGCTTCCTTGACACTGGCGGAGCCCAGGACCTCGAGGACGCGGCGGGCGCGCTCAAATTCGAGTTCCTGACCGGTAAGACCGAAATGGCTTTTTCCGGCTGGATAAAGCGCACCTACAACCCGGTACTCGGGTACGATTTTTCCACCAGGGTTTCAAGGGTAGATATAAGGGGCGAGGCCAGCGTTTCCGATGGCGACAACACCGACAGGCTGAGCGTCATAAACGGCGTGATAACCCCAACAAGAAGAACAAACGAACTGATCCCGGAAGCGAGCCTGGGCTTTACGAAATATTACAACCTGGGCAATTATAAAGACAGGGTCTCCGTGACGACGGAATTCTTCTATGACGGGGCGGGGTACCAGGGCAACAACGACATTTTCTCCGACAAAACGATATACCAGTTCTCGACGCCTTTCACGATCGTTAACTCCTCAGGCGTACCAGTCACCGTGGCGGCGGGCACAAAAAAAGATTATTTCCTTGGGCGGAACCTTTACACCGCCAACTACTACGGGCAATACTACGGCGCTTTCTTTACAACAGTAGACAAGTTCGTATTCCCCGACATGCAGCTGCTGGTGAACTGCATAAACAACTTTTCCGATTCCACCGGCATTCTTTCGGCGGGTGTCACTTACAGCACCCTCAACGACATAACATCTACCGTCCTTTTCAACACCTTCTACGGCGCGCCCGACGGCGAGTACACCTATTCCGGCGTATCCTTCGCCGTGCAGGCCACAATTACGCTGAAGTTCTAACCGGCCCTCCTTCACATAACCTCTAAACACTGCTCTTCTCACGGAAAAAAGCCAGTGTTATCGGTAAAAACATCATTGAATATACCAGTGCTGTTTGATAACGTTTACTTCATGTACGACGCATGTACATAAATTTTTGACAGGAGGGTAACATGGAATCAACACAGATACTTGACAAAGTGCTCGAAGAACGAAAATCTGCTAAGCTCATCACGAGAGGGTCGATGGTCGAAGGTGTTTTTGGGGTGGGAGCGATAGTGCTGGCGGTAATAGGCCTGGCTGGAGCGTTTCCGCTCATGATGCTCTCAGTATCCACGATAGCGCTTGGAGTAGCGCTTATCATTGAAGCGGGAGCGGTGATGGGAATATTCTCTTCCATCGTGCAGGACGTAGAAGAGGCAAAATCGGATTTTAATATACCTCTAAGCGGCATATCAGTCGAATCGCTGGCCGGCATCGCGGGGATAGCTCTGGGAGTTCTCTCGCTGATCGGTATTAAATCCATGCTGCTTATCCCCATAGCGATCACCTGTTTCGGTGTCGCGATCGCTTTCAGCGCGGGCTCCATAGGGCTGATCGATTCGCTGATAGCGGGCAGATCCAGCAAGAACCAGATCATCCAAAACGTTCTTATATCGATGTCGGCGGCTGCAGCTGACATCAGGACACTGATCGGTTTGGGTTCGATAACCCTGGGTATTCTAGCCATCATAGGCTATCACACCTACGCGCTTTCGTTCATAGGCATTCTCAGCATCGGCGGGGTGCTGTTTTTGGAATCCCTGCCAATGAACTCAGGCATTTTAGGCATTTTCCGCAGATAACACGGGCTCATAAAAAAATGAAGGGTTTCTGTTTTTCAGAGACCCTTCATTTTTA
>CAZSIW010000063.1:0-8988 GCA_964606755.1 uncultured Elusimicrobiales bacterium
ATCTATCTTTGCGAATACAGCCCGAAGAGTTTTGTCGTAAACATCATCCGGATGAGCATCAACAACCTGGCGGGCGTGCCGTCAGTCGTGTTCGGTCTTTTCGGCCTCGCGGTTTTCGTAAAGTTTTTCGGATTCGGCATATCGATACTGTCTGGTTGCCTGACCTTGGGAATACTCGTACTTCCCGGGATAATATCGGCGGCACAGGAAGCGCTCCTGGCCGTGCCGTTCTCGCTGAGGGAGGCCTCACTGGCGCTCGGCGCGACACACTGGCAGACGATAAAAAAGATTGTGATACCGACAGCGCTTCCGGGCATAATGACCGGGGTCATTCTCTCAATAGGCCGCGCGGCCGGAGAGACCGCGCCTATCCTTTTTACCGCGGCGGTGTTTTATTCGCGGGGTTACCCGACGTCGATCATGTCCGACGTAATGGCCCTGCCGTACCACATATACGCGCTCATGACAGAAGGCACGCACCCCCAGCAGCAAAAGGTCATCGCCTACGGGTGCGCATTCATACTGCTGGCGATAGTGCTTTTGATATCGGCGGTTGCCGTTTATATACGAGACAGGCAAAGAAATGCAAACAGTTAAAACAGGAGTTGTTCGCACCCGACTGACTATAACAAAAAAAGCACAAAAGAGGGCGCGAGGTCTTATGGAAAACATCAAGCTTGCAAGGATGCACCTGGAGAACGTAAATTTCTATTACGGCGCTAACCACATATTGAAAAACATAAACATCATGTTTTTCGATGAAAAGGTGACCGCCATAATCGGCCCGTCAGGCTGCGGCAAATCGACCATGATAAGGCTTTTGAACCGCATGAACGACCTCGCTTCTAACGCGAGGCTCGAGGGAAAGATATATCTCGACGGGAAAGATATTAACGGCCAGAAGAACGACGTGGTCAGGATAAGGAGATCCGTGGGCATGGTCTTCCAGAAGCCAAACCCGTTCCCCAAAAGTATTTTTGAGAACCTGAGCTACGGCTTGAAAATAAACGGAATAAATGATAAAAGCTATATCAGCGAAAAGATAGAGATGTCTCTGCGGAAAGCGGCTCTGTGGGACGAGGTGAAAGACAGGCTGCACGACAGCGCCCTGAGGCTTTCCGGAGGCCAGCAGCAGAGACTGTGCATAGCGCGATGCCTCGCGGTGGAACCAGAAGTGATACTCTTCGATGAGCCCTGCGCCAGCCTTGACCCGATATCAACCAAAAAGATCGAGGAGCTGATACTGGAGCTTAAGGATGACTACACCATCGTCATCGTCACGCACAACCTGCAGCAGGCGGCAAGAGTGTCAGACTACACGGCGTTTATGTATCTCGGAGAACTCATAGAGTTTAACTCGACTGAAAAAATGTTTACCGTTCCAAAAGACAAGCGCACGGATGATTATATCACAGGAAAATTCGGATAAAGCGGCATCAACACATTAGCGAGAATATTTCACATTAAGGAGTCTTAGATGCTTTACGACAAGATCAACATGCTTAAGAAAAACATCATCGAATACGCAACCCTCGTTGAGAACATGGTAGACAAGAGCACAAAGGGGCTTGTGAACAAAAACATGGTTTTACTCGATGATGTTCTTGCCATTGACGAACCGAAGGCGAACATATGGGAGATGGAGATCGACGAAACCTGCACCAACATGATAGCCCAGTTTCAGCCGGCGGCAAAAGACCTGCGCACGATACTCATGGTGTTTAAGATCAACAATGATCTCGAAAGGATAGGCGATCACGCCGTAAATATCGCCCAAAGCGCCCAATACCTGATAGAACGGCCCATTGTAAAACCGTTCACCGACACGCCAAAAATGAGCGACACCACGAAAAGCATGCTCAGGGATTCGATAAATGCTTTCATCAACTCGGACGCGGCGCTCGCAAAAAGTGTCTGCGAAAGAGACGACATCGTAGACGACCTTAAGAACAAACTGACCGCGGATCTTACCGCCATCATGCAGCAGGACCCTTCCACGATAGAACGCGCCCTCCACATATTGAGGATAACTTCCAACCTTGAGCGGATAGCCGATCTCTCCACGAATATCGGCGAGGACGTTTTGTTCATGGTAAACGGCGAAATAATAAAACATCACAAACAAGATGATGTTTTGCCGAAGTGATAATCGAAATCTGCTAATCCTGATTTTGCTCTCCCAAACTCCGGAAATTCGGGAGTATGTCCATAGCTAAAATTTTGTTTAGACAAACTATCGTTACCGGGCAGAATGACAAGCGCCCAATGACGAAACAACAAGAACACATATTGAACAAAGAAACGAATGCCTCGATCTTCATGCACCTGGGCGCTTGGATGAGTATTTAGGATGGACGGTGATTTTGTGGGTTCATCATGAAAAGATAATTGTATTGGTCATTATCTTACTTATGCCGCATTCAAGACTTCTTTGATTGAATTCTCATCAAAAAACACTTCTTTCTTTTTTAGCTGCTCAACCATCCTCGGCTCCCCCAGTCTCGGAATGAGCGCTACTATCGCATTTATTGCCATTGGATCGGTCGACCCGCTTAATTCTTTTATTTTAAGATCGAGTCTTCTATAGAAAGTCATTGTATCAACTTTATTCTGTAACATGAACATCTCCGGCGTTATCAATAGACCCATGTCTTCTATTTGTAGCATCTTCCGCTCCAACAGTTTCTCTCCAAGCACAATCTCCATTCCCTGATCCGCCAGACCGTTCGTCTTACCGGCCCTGTTAAGCTCAGCCTTCGCCAGCATCTTCTCCGCTATCGCTATCAAAAACGTTTTCTGCAACTCTTGCAGCTTTTGCTCATTTCCGCTGCCATTTAACTCGTTACTCAACTTTTCCATATAGGTGTTTACCGCAGTTGAAACACCTTTGATATTCATTGCCTCCGCCATTAGATCAATATTCCCGTTCCTGCAGGCCTCTGTCAAAACATCGGTATCGGCTGGAAATGCGGGCAGCTTATCCCTGTCCCAGGCATGTCCCACATCGCTCACAAACTCTTTCGTAAGCGTATTTGTGCTATACAAGCTCAAAAGCGTCGTTTTAAGTATTTCCGTAAGCGCCACCCTGTCTACTATAGACCTCTCTCCGCCTTTTAATAATCCATTTATTTCACTGAGGTTCAGTATCTTGCAGGTTTCATGCGAACCGCTGATCCTATTCTTCAGTTGATCTACGCTCTCATATGCGCTTATCACATCAGCTTTTATCCCTGTTTCTGGAGCCACAAAGTCGTACATCTTTGTCTCGTTATTCACAGTCAATATATAGCCGGGGAAACCCAGTCCCATATAATATTGCCTCCGGGAACTATCATCCCTGAGATCCATGCAAACCCTTACCCCGCTCTTTCTCGCCAGCTCCGCTATCTCGCGTATTTTGCTTTCTTCCAGACCGGAAAATATATCCGGGTCTACCACCATCTGGCCGTTGCCCGCTTTGTTAAATGCTTCCAAATTTACCATAAACTCTTTGATATTTGCCAGACCGTCCAGCTTGATATATATATTCTGCGGCATCGCAACGCTCTCCGCGTTCCGTATGGTCATTAATTCGTTCAGCTTGGATGACACCGCATCAGCATTGATGTTTCCTTCCTTATCAATAAAAAGGTCCGATGTCACCACCATACTGCCTTGTTCGTTATAACTGATATTCCTTCCAGCTGATGTGTGGTCTACTATTATTCCGGGCTTGAACCCTTTGGCCCCAACTTCTACATTCACCGCTCTGAAAAACTCACTGAATCTTTTTGTCCCTCTCTTTGTCCCTGTTACTGTCTCCTCGACAGCTTGCGCTACAGCTCCGGCGCTTGCTCCCTGCGCAAACAGCACCAACGCGCCCTCTTTCGTGCTCGCCCAAACAGGGTTCCCCTCAACCAGTATTCCCGTGTTCTTCAGATCCAGCCCTTCCGGGTTCTCAGGCATCGTATCCATCAAATATATGTTGGTATGAACATTACCGCTCTCATTCACGACTGCACTGCCGAACTCTTTTATTGCGCTGTCCAGCGCTGCTCCGGTCACGTAATGTTCATTCAAGATATCCTTTGCATCGGGTTTAATATCGCCAGCGGTTTTACCCGAAAACGCTTCCATTACTTTTCGAACAAGATCGTTCTCCAGGCCAAACCGTGAAAATATATGGTTTGGGGCAAGAGTAATAGGCAAACCTGTTTTCGACTTGCCCGAAGTTATTGAACCGTCCTGCCTGTTATTTGCATATATCGAATTACTGAGAAACTCAAATGCCTGCTTAAATATCTGCGCTGTCTCGGCGTCCATTTTCGATTTATTATCTACGATAATTTCACTGATTTTTTTGACAAGTAAAGGAGTTATTTCGGGATCATTTTTTAATTCTTTTATAGATTTTAAAGCAACTTTTGCGGTTAAAATATCGTTGTTAAGAAGACTGAAATATATTCCTTTTTGAGTAATACGAGGACAACCCTCAGGATAATACTCAGTTGAAACTCCTTTTGCTTTATCGCCCGAATTTATAAATGTGACATACTCGGTGTTTTCATAAACCATAGCCGAGGCTCTCTTATCAACTACTATATCGGCTATATTTTTTTCCTTAAGCTGGCGGGCAAGTTCATTAACCGTAAACTCTTCGATTTCTCTGTCTTGAATTATAAAATTAGGCGAGTGTGAAAGATGCAGGCCGAGGATATTATATTTCTTTTTGCTTAAGACGTCGGTCAGCCTGCTGATCGCCGCTTTTATTTCTTTTTGCCCAAGAAGTCCCTTGGGGTATGAATGGCATATAAAATAATCCAGGTCAATTGTAAGAATTACACCCTGGCCTGCTTCCGGAGTAAACGATAAAGTATTATCAGATTTTATATCATACTTTTCAGGCAAGTTTAAACCAGCCAGCGTTTTAGAAAAACTTTCCTTATCTCCATTGTTTCCCATGTCAGGGTAGAGCCACCAGAACGATTTGGCCAGCTTCATTCCTAAAAGCCAGCCAGCCCAATTACCTTTATTTATATGTTCTACACTTTTATCCGGATTCTCCAGGTCGTGATGGAAGTCTACGTTTAAAACAGCGGAATTCTTTGGAAAGTTGTTCGCTCCTATCCATTTAAGAGCTTCTTCATGAGTAGTGCTGTCTAAAACAGGGAAACCGTTATTTCCTTTAATATACGTTTCATAAATAACCTCGCCGCGCGCCGGTTTTTGAATTTCCTTTTCTTGAAGGTTTAATAGTTCGGGCGCAATACCCATTTTAACTACTTTCCGGTGAGCTTCCTCGGGAGACATCCCCCCCTTTATAAGTTCATTTTCCCGGTATTCGTGCGCGATGGCGACCAGCAACTTCGTGAACGGCGAGTGGTGAATAGTGAATGGTTCAACATCTTTCTCTAAATAATCCGCATGTACATAAATGTGCAGCTTCCCGGTTGCTTCATCTTTAAGAAATGTCACGAACTCATGTGTTCTGTCCCAGTTCGGTATCCGCTCTGGCGGGCCTCGTATTATATGCACCTGCTTTGGACCTAACACTTTTGGGCTAAGGTTAAGGAAAGTAATTGCCTTCTTTATCTCTTTATCATAGTCATTTACATGACTTACCCCTAAAACTTCGAGCACCTTCGTTGCGAACTTATATGAAATATTCTCTGGTATGGATATTCCTGACTTCTCTAGCAAATCCTTTGCCGCCTCAACCAGAGGACTCCAGTCAAAGGCGCCGAAAAGCGATCCGTAGTTCAATCCTGACCTTTCTGACACGTACAATTTATCGATAAGTTCAGAAAGATTTTTTTCTTTGTCTTTACTAAACTTCTGATCATACGACAAAGACTTAAGTTCTATAATTTCCATGATTTTTTCAGCCCTGAACTCATGCCAGAGCTGATCCATTTCGTTGTCTTTCGTATTGACAAGCCTGCCACGCCAGTAATTGTAAAAATTAGTAAAACCCAGATAAGACATTATCTCAACCGCGTATATCATCTTTTTCCTGGAATTTATGCCGCTGTACAGCAGGTTTAGTTTATCCTGAATGACTCTTCTTGATTTTTCAATGACATTACTTGCAGCATAAAAATCAAAAAACGCAGGATAGCCAGTGAGCAACTCCGACAATTTGGTTGTCTGTTGTTTCCCAAGAGAGTCAATCACATTCACTGTGTTATTAGATTTATTTAAACCATCCCTGGCAGATTCCAGTATTTTATCCTGCTCCGACCCTGATAGCCCATCAAAACCTTTCACTTTCAAAATAAGATCGACATCACTCACTTTTTCCAGATCGATAAGGTTGAAATTGTCTGCTGAATAAAACACTAATTCGCTTGACCACGGCGAATATGCCTCAATCCCGAGTCCCAATAAAGCGTCGTTAATAGCTTTATGTAGAGAAATAATATCCATCTGCTTATATGATTGGAGAATATTCTTTTTTGCCTCATTTTGTCCGGGTTCAGGAACTCTACCTTCCGAAAAATGCATCCTGATCCAGGGATTATCATTACACCTTGTTTCTTTTACTTCCTTAACATATTCTTGCAGTTCTGCTGTGTCATTCGGCTTGTCCAGCAGGTATTGAACAGCCTGTTTTAGTATTATCTCTTGTTTTTCAACCGGCAAAACTGTTAATCCGTCAAAAAAGGCTTCATGAAAATATAGAACCGCGGTTTTGGAATTTCCTTGAGATGCCATATCAATAGAGATAATGTCTTTCGAGGAATCGTTAAGCATGCCATAGTTTCTTGACACTTTTACATCTATGGAACCAGGATCCGAATGTTCCGGCATCAGTTGTCTCAATATCGCAATCTGATCCTGATACTTAAATGACGTAAAGACCGGAGGAATGATATAGATATCATTTTTTAGTTCCCGATTTTCATTGTGCCGCGCATGCGCGGAGACATACGGCTTTTCAAGGCTGGTATTTTCTGCAATATGTTCTCCAAATTGCAACGCTCTGATCTCATTCAAATCATTTTGGGCGACATTGCTAATAGCTATAATAACATCGAACTTTTCTCCATTAATCTGTTTTAATTTATTATTAATTAGCTCGTTCATGTACTCTTTATGATTTTCAAAATCTTTCGGCAGGCGCGGTCTTCCCCATTTCTTTTCCTCATCGCGGGCCAGTTTTATTGTTGTCTTTGAAAAGAGGAATTCCCTGGATTCATCAAGGCTCAACTTTAGGGACACGCCGCCGTCATCGGTTATATCCAGTTTTGAAAGCACAGAGGGGTTGTTCTTAACAAAGTCTTTTATTGCGGGAGCCACATATCCGCCGTCCCATTCTCCGAAATATACAATGTTTCTTATTTTGCCGTACTTACGATAATCATTCAGTATTTTCAAGTGGGCCTTTTTGGCTGGACCCGTGCCGATAACCTGTTGATAAAGCTTGCCCAGGCTGAGAGTGAACTTGAATTCGAAGATCGTGTTATCGCTCACAGCATCGAACTCTTTAACGATATTCTCATTGCCGTCGCGTACAACCTCGTTGAGCGTCTGGGGTTCTCCCAAACTGATATTTTTAAGAGTAGTGCCTTGTTCTTTAATGATCTCATAAAGCCCTGATATCTCTCCAGACAGGCCCAGCACCACGCTGCTATTTTTCTTTACATTCTCGGACATCTTTTTTACCGCGCTGTACACAGCCTGCTGTACAAGAGCTTTCCTTTTTCCGTTATAGTAAAGCAAAAATCTTACTTTCTTTGAGAAGGTCTTAAAAGAAAAATGCTCTCTTGTATTCTTGAACTCCCTGACAACATCAAGCTCACGGGCTATTTCCGGGAACTCGCTTAAATCCTCCTGTTCGCGCGGAGTGCCATTTTTCTTGGCCGGTTCAATCGCTCTCATGCTCACTGTTACAGGTATTTGCGAAGCTTCTGTTGCGTTGACGCGGTCAGGCGCTTCTCCAGGGCCGTCAGTTATCGATATACTTTTATCTTCATCCGGTGGAACCGACTGGGAGACGTATTCTTGCCCAACACCTTCAGGTTCGCTATCAGGATAAGCTTTCTGATCCAATTGTTTTGCTCTTTCTTCGCCCCGTTCGGTTGCAAGTTTTTCATTTATTAAACCTTCGATTTCATTGAGGTGTTTGACAAAATAACGATTTCTTTTAAAAACCGTTTTTATATTTTTAATGAATTCATTTACATTGTCTTCTACATCGTCTTTATTGGACAATAAAAGGGCTATTTCGACAGGCAGTACGACCATATCCCCCTTTATCTTGATCATTTCCAATATATTTCCGATCAAAGCCTGCAAATTCTCATCGTTATCATTAAGCACTTCTTTTCTGTATCTCCTGATAAGCTCCTGAACGAACTGCCTGAAATTTATATTTTGATTTTTATTTGAAATTTCTAAAGATATATTTAATAGAGCATCGTAATGATTTTTTATCGATGGGAGCATTTGTTTGAGCCAAAGAAGCTCTGCGGTCGCTGATTCATGCTGTTCAGACACGTTATGGATTATAACGGGAAAACTCTTTTTATTTTGTCTACCTTCCTCGAAATCAAGATATTTTTCAGCCTTTTTCAGCTTCTTTTTCCAGCCAAGCTCGTGGAATATTGTGATCATCGAAAGATTTGCGATAAATTCCTGAATATCATCGATCAGTGAATCATTTTGGAGGTTATGCCCCAGCTCATGTGCAAACACTGCTATTAAATTTGGTCCTGTTTCCGCTTCTGTGACCAACTTTTCACCGATTCTAAAATCAGACCATGCGTTCTCGCCAAACTGATATGGATCATAATATGAGTCAAAAACTATTTCTTCCGCTATTTTTTTATATAGGTCCTCGCTGACAAGAGCCGGGACATTTTTTCTCAACAGAATCAGTATCGCCAGCAAGTACTTCCTTAGTTGTATTTCTTTGTCAGGAGCTTCCAGCATGTCTTTACTTTCGGCAGGAACAGCCTTAATTAGTGTTTTTGCATCATCAATATATTTCCCGTCAAAAATACCGTC
>CAZSIW010000064.1:0-8898 GCA_964606755.1 uncultured Elusimicrobiales bacterium
CTTATAGCGTGCGGTATTTCGTTTGCACCACACAACCGTCCCTTCGGCAACGAGATCTAAACCAAGCATGGGTATCTTCACGTTAAGGCTTCTGCCTTCGCTCAGATAGTGCAAAGAACTGAAGCACATTCCGCCGGCGCCTATGTTGTTCAAAAGCCCTTTCTGCTTCTGGTCCCTTTCGATCTCGTACTCAAATGGTACGCGTACCTCGTACCTGTCGCGACTTCTCATAAAAACCTCCCTGCCTCTTCGGCAACAGACATTTTCCGCTTTTACACGGACATGGGATAGAGTCAGCTTTACACAGGATGCATTATTCGGTGTTAAAGAGCGTATTCTGCTTAAATTTTACAACTATATTTTTACTTTGGCAATAGCCCGCACGATCTAAAATTGAAAACAAAAAGGCCCTCGAAACGATCGAGGACCTTTTCATAATATACTATTCTTAAGGACTCACTACGTCTCTAAAAACAGCTACTCGCCATAAACGTCTACGGTGAACGTGGAATAAATACCCAGAATAGTGGTTGAGTGGTAATCAACATGCTGGATGTGCTTTATCCCGGCATTCTTTGCCGCCGTTTCTATGCTGGCATCACCCATGGCGATCAAACCCAGAATAGAAGACGCTGTCGCACTCCCAACTTTCGCGGACGCCGAATTACTGGTTGCTGTCACCGGAGCCTTTACATCGGTGTAAATGACGCCAGCCAAAGGTGAAGCAACCGTTGCGCACCCTGTCATAAAACCAAAACAGGCAAAAAGCAACACAACAAGAAAAATTTTTTTCATAAATATCTCACCCCCTTTTATTAATATTTACGAGAACAATATTGTTACATATACAATTTGCTTGCTTTATTTGTCATAAATAGCATTTTACAATATGAGTGTCAACAACAAAATTCGCACGATTACAGACCTAATTATCCTCTTTCCCGTTCATGACAAAAAAAGCCCGCTCCGACTAATGCCGGAGCGGGCTTTAATATATACTTGTTTCTATTTCTTCTTTTTCTTTGGTGACGACTCAATCGCCGCCTGCGCTGCCGCGAGCCTTGCGATCGGAACCCGGAACGGCGAGCAGGAAACATAGCTCATGCCGATGTTGTGGCAGAACTTAACTGAATCCGGGTCACCGCCGTGTTCGCCGCAGATGCCGATCTTCATGTTCTTCCTGGTCGCGCGGCCTCTTTCGATACCGATCTTCATGAGCTCGCCGATACCTTCCTGATCGATCGTCTGGAACGGATCCGCGGGAAGGATCTTGCCCGTGAGGTAGTCCGGAAGGAAACCCCCGATATCATCGCGCGAGAAGCCGAAACCCATCTGCGTGAGATCGTTGGTGCCGAAGCTGAAGAATTCAGCCGTCTCGGCCATTTTGTTGGCAAGAAGCGCAGCTCTAGGTATTTCTATCATTGTCCCGTAAGACATCGGAATCTTAACTTTCAGTTTGTCCTGAACTTCCTTAAGGAGCGCATCAACTATCACTTTCTGATTGTTGAGCTCGTTGACCGTACAGGTCACAGGGATCATTATCTCGGGAACGGCTTTCTTGCCGGCCTTGATAAGCTCGCCCGCTGCCTCAAGTATAGCTCTTACTTGCATCTCGGTTACCTCGGGGTAGGTCACTCCGAGCCTGACTCCGCGGTGTCCCAACATCGGGTTGTTTTCTTTGAGGCCGTCTCCGCGTTTCTTCGCTTCTTCTACCGTTATACCGAGCTCTCTCGCCATATCCGCTATCTTGTCTTCGCTGTGGGGCACGAACTCGTGAAGCGGCGGGTCGATCAGCCTTATTGTCAGAGGGAGACCGTTGAGCACCTCCATCGTTGCTTTTACGTCGCTCTTAACGAACACGCCAAGTTCTTTGAGGACGGCTTTGCGTTCCTCAAGGGTGTTGGACATGATCATCTTTCTAAGAAGGAAAAGCGGTTTGTCGCTTCCCTCACCGTAGAACATATGCTCTATCCTGAAAAGCCCTATTCCCTCAGCACCGAACTCTATGGCCTTCTTAGTGTCCTTGGGGGTGTCCGCGTTGGTGCGGATCTTCATCGCTTTGAATTTGTCCGCGAGTTTCATCAGCTCGTTGAACGCAGTGTTGTGCTCGAGGTCCGGGTCAACAAGAGGAAGTTTTGCCGCGTAAACCGTTCCCTTTGTGCCGTTCAGAGTTATCCAATCGCCTTCTTTTACTACGACTCCGCTCTTTGTTTTAAATGACTTCTCGTCATCCGCTATTTCAAGCCCTTCGCATCCAACTACGCAGCATTTACCCCAACCGCGGGCAACGAGCGCCGCGTGTGAAGTCATACCACCTTTGGAGGTAAGGATCGCCTGCGCCTTGTGCATACCGTCTACGTCTTCGGGAGAGGTTTCTTCTCTGACAAGTATAACTTTCTCGCCTCTTTCAGACCATGCCACTGCGTCGTGGGAGTTGAAAACAACTCGGCCGATCGCTCCGCCTGGTCCTGCGGGAAGGCCCTTCGCTATTATCTTCTGCGCGGCTTCCGCTTTCGGGTCTGTCATCGGGAGAAGAAGCTCGACAAGCTGCTGCGGAGGAACACGCATTACCGCTGTCTGTCCGTCAATGAATTTTTCTTTGTACATATCTACCGCGATCCTGACCGCCGCATTGCCGTTCCTTTTTCCGATACGGCACTGAAGCATAAAGAGTTTGCCTTTTTCTACGGTAAACTCAATGTCTTGCATGTCGTGGTAATGTGTTTCAAGCCTTTTCTGTATATCGAAAAGCTGTTTATATATTGAAGGGAACGCTCTTTCTAGCGTAGGAAGATTTTTTGACTGGTCGTTCTTGGACTGTTCGTTGATGGGTGCCGGTGTGCGTATGCCCGCGACAACGTCTTCGCCCTGGGCGTTGACAAGGTACTCACCGTAGAAATACGCCTCTCCGTTGCCGGGGTTACGAGTGAAAGCAACACCCGTTCCGGAATCGTCGCCCATGTTACCGAACACCATTGACTGGACATTGACAGCTGTGCCCCACTCGTCCGGTATTCTTTCGATCCTTCTATACTCAATAGCGCGCTTGCCATTCCAAGACATGAACACGCCGCCTATGCCGCCCCAGAGCTGGTCTTCGGGTTTCTCGGGGAATGGTTTTCCCATCTCTGATTTGACCAATTCCTTGAAGCGCACAACAAGGGATTTGAGGTCTTCAACGGTAAGCTCAGTATCAAGTTTATAACCCTTTGAGTGTTTAACCTCTTCAAGCATCTCATCCATAAGCTTGCGAATGCCTTTGCCTCTTGCCGGCTCCCTGCCTTCCGCTTTCTCCATAACTACATCGGAGTACATCATTATAAGCCTGCGGTACGCGTCATACGCGAAGCGCGGGTTGTTGGTCATCTTTATAAGGCCCTGAACGGTCGTGTCATTAAGACCGACGTTGAGGACGGTGTCCATCATTCCTGGCATGGATTTTCTTGCTCCGGAACGCACCGACACAAGAAGCGGGTTGTTAGCATCGCCGAACTTCTTGCCCATTATCGCTTCAACCCCTTTGAGAGCCTTGTCTACCTGCGCCTTGAGCTCAGTGGGGAATTTTCTCTTGTTCGCGAGATAAGAGATACACATCTCGGTCGTTATTGTGAAACCCGGGGGCACAGGCAATTTCAACTTATTGCCGGCCATCTCGGCAAGATTCGCGCCTTTACCGCCGAGCAGGTTCTTCATAGACTCATTTCCGTCCGCTTTTCCGCCGCCAAAGAAATACACAAACTTCTTAGCCATTTTCTTCTCCTTTTGAAAGTTCCCCGTTTTCCGGGGTATAGTATCTTAAGCCTGAGCAATCACTTTGATGCCAGAGCTTGAGTTTCCTTAAAATTCGCATAACAAATTTTGAATCTTAAATCTCAAATTTGAGATTCATCGCGGAGCGATGATAAAATAAGCAATTCCTGCCCTTGTCCAGGCAGGAATAACCTATTTATAGCAAATTTTAACAAAAATTGGTAGTAGCCGACCCTCAGCTACTCTATGATTATCTGGTAATCCTCCCAATCTATATCATCACTGGACAGGACTTCCACTTTCTCACTGGCGGCCTTCCTGAGCCTGTCTATCCTCTGCTTGAAATAGCTTGCCACCGACGGATGGAGCCTCAGCCTTATGCTTCCCGCGTGATGCGTGAGCTTCAGCTGCTCAAGCTCCTTTGCTATCTGTATGAACAACGATTCCCGCGACAGGACGGATCCGGAACCCTTACAGTGCGGGCACGTCTCTCCCAGAAGAGAGAAAAGCGATTCCCTCTTTCTTTCCCTGGTCATTTCAATAAGCCCCAGCCTGGTTATGGGAAGGATCTTTATCTTTGCCTTGTCTCCCTTGACCGCCGCTTCAAGGGTCTCCAGCACCTTGTGCCTGTTCTTCGCGCGCTTCATATCTATGAAGTCTATCACTATTATCCCGCCGATGTTCCTCAGGCGCAGCTGCCTTGCTATTTCCTTGGCCGCTTCCAAATTTGTGTGGGTCACCGTATCTTCCTGCGAGCCAGAACCGGTGAACCTGCCGGTGTTAACGTCAATAGCAACCAGCGATTCGGCTTCCTGTATTATGATGCTGCCGCCGCTCGGCAGGCCGACCCTGGCCGAATGGAGTTTCTTTATCGCCTCTTCTATATTGAAAGCCTTGAATATCGGGGTCTTTGCCGTATAGAGTTTGACCTTGTTGACCAGCTCAGGGGAGACGATGTTCACAAAATCTATCGCCTCGCTGTACTCTTCCTTGGAATCTATCAAAAGGATTTCGACTTGTTCATTAAAAGTGTCTCTTATGGTCTGAAAAACGATCCCCAGGTCCCTGTGCACAAGAGAAGGCGACTTCTTCGTAGCCATCTGCCTGCTGATGGACTCCCAGAGCCTTGTAAGATACCTCACCTCTCGCTTGAGTTCATCTTTTGTGGCGTCTTCGGCCTCGGTTCTGACGATAAGCCCGCCGGTCTTAGGCTTTATCTCATCGAGGATAGCCCTGAGCCTTGAGCGTTCCTGCCGCTCTTCAATATTTTTTGAGATCCCATCATGATCGGCAAATGGCATATATACTATAAAACGTCCTGGCAGCGAAACATCCATGGTCACTTTAGGACCCTTTGTGCTGATCGGCTCCTTGTCCACCTGAACGAGTATATCCATGCCCTTGCTCAGTATTTTCTCTATTTTTCTTTCGTTGGTCGGGCCTATTACATCGTTGCCGTTAAGATACGCGTTCTTGCCGAACCCTATATTTACGAACGCGCTCGAGATCCCAGGCAGCACGGCTTCGACCTTGCCCTTATAGAGGTTACCCACTATCTTTTCCGATTCACGCCGTTCGATAAAAAGATCTGTCAGCACGCCGCTCTCGAGCACGGCTACGCGTGTTTCTTCCTGCGAACAATTCACAATTATCTCTTTCTTCATTTTAATACCTCTTGGTAAGTGGATCACGTTCAATGGCGAGTGAAAAAAGCGGTTAAAACCTATCCGCCTTTTTCACTATCCGTTATTAGAGCAGTGACAACGTCCCGTCTTTTTTCTCCATGAACAAATTTGTTCTGGATATTTTTAACAACTTTGCTTCCGTGTCCGAAAACCCGCACAGTTTTTGCAGGACCATTTCGGGCTTCACGGTTTTTTTCGGGCCGAACCTGAGCCGCAGAACTACTTTGCCCCCGTTTATTTCCAACTTCAAAATAAGCGGCTTCACATCGATAATGTTCGTCTGGCCCTTCTTAATTTTTTCTACCAATATCTCTTTCCTGCCAAGGAACTCTCTTATCTGTTCTTCGGTGACGTTCAGCTCGGTCTCGTACTCGGCTACGTTACAGAGCGAGTCTATGGAAGGAAAGAAAACCGGCACCTGTTTGGCTGACACGAGGCTGTATCCCGGTGGAAGAGAACCGCCTATGGCTTTTGATGCCTCCTCCAACCGCACTCTCGACAGAAATTCCGCTTCTACAAATTCACATCCGCTCTCGTGCCCGACGGACACCGCGGGGCCAAACGACATCCTGGGCTGGGGATGAAAACCAGTTGTGTAGGCCAGCGGCAGGCCGGAGCGCCTCAGAGAACGCCTGAAAACCTCGATCTGTTCCAGGTGAGACACGAACCTCATGTCGCCGGTCCTGGCAAATTTCAGCCTCAATTTTTCGATCGGAGGCTTACTGTCCGAAAATCCTCTGGCGTCGCTCGTTTTCGCCGGTGCAACCGGCTGTTCCTGTGAGAGTCCGAACGCAAGCGGCTCGTCCATCTCAGGTTTTACTTTCGCCAAGTCCATCGCCTTTTCAAATTCGTTGCGCAGTACTGATTTCTCGGCAAAGACAAGGTGGTCCCAGGGAAACACCTCGTCCTTCTGTCTGGCTCTTTGGTTATAAAAGAGCATATCAATACCTTCATCCGAAAAAGCCCTCTGCCAAAGGTCATAGCGCATTTTTTCGCGCCACTGGTCGAACCTTGACCCTTCCTGCCAGGCGCGCAGGATAACCCTCGAAAGTTTCCTGTCCCCTCTCGCGAACGCTCCTTCCAAAACACTGTTCTCAATGGCGCCGTGTTTTACGCTTGCCGGGAGCGTTTTTAACAGCCTTTTAAGCCTGTCCTTTAGCACTTCCTCTTTCTCCATGGGGACCCACTGAAACGCCGTCTGCGGTTTTGGCACGAACGGGGATACGCTGACATTAAGGTTCAGGTTCCTTGCCCCGGCCTTAACGGTCCTTACCAGATCGTTTATTCCACTTATATCATCTTCGCTTTCGGTCGGCAGCCCGATCATAAAATACAGCTTGATCAGTTTCCAACCCATTTTCCACGCCAGCGCGAGAGTGCCCTTTATTGTCTGGCCGGTAAGGTTCTTTCCTATAACCCTCCTCATCCTCTCTGAACCCGCCTCGGGCGCGAACGTTAGACTGGACCTCTTGTTCTGTCCGAGGTCCCCGGCGATCTTCAACGAGAACTGGTCGCACCGCATGGAGGGAAGGGAGATGCTGATCTTGTCTTTCGAATATTTCTTATTGATCTCTTCGAGCAGTTTCTCTATGCCTTTGTAATCGGTACACGATAAACTCGAGAGGGCGACCTCCTCGTATCCGGTGGATCTTAACCCCTCTTCAACAAGGCAAAGCACTTTTTCCACGGACCTTGCCCTGTGGGGTGAATAATACTTCGAGGCCTGGCAGAATCTGCAGCCCTGAAAACAACCGCGCGCGATCTCAATATTTAACCTATTATGCACGGTCTCTGTATACGGCACGAGCTGACCTGTAGGGAAATAGGAGTTTTCAATATCTACCGTCCTTTTTTTTATCTCACCAGGAACGCCGTCCCTGTTCGGTTTTACCTGCTTTATCGTGCCGTCACCGTTGTATTCCACGTTATAAAATAATGGAACGTAAACACCCGGTATCTGTGCCATCTCAAATAATAGATCCTTTCTGTTCTGAAATTTGCCTTTTGTAATTTTCAATTTTTCGATTATCTCACTTATAGCTTCTTCACCATCACCGAGCACAAAGAGATCGATAAACTCCGCATAAGGTTCCGGGTTGGCAGTGACCGGCCCGCCCGCGATTATCAGCGGAAAATTTTCATCCCTGTCTTGTGACAATAACGGAATCTTGGAAAGAGAGAGCATGTTGACTATGTTCGTGGCACAAAGTTCGTACTGCATCGTAAATCCAACTATATCAAAATCTTTCAGCGCCACGGAGGATTCCAACGAGAAGAGAGGAATATTTCTTTCTTTAAGAAGTTTTTCAAGATCCGTATCAGGGCAGTAGCACCTCTGGCAGGAGGCGTCTTCCCTGTTGTTAACTATGTGGTAAAGTATCTGCAGCCCGAGGTTGGAAGCGCCTATCTCATACAGGTCGGGGAAGCAAAGACAGACATTCACCTCCGCGTCCGGCTTCGGTTTGATCGAGTTCCATTCGCCGTCTATGTACCTGGACGGTTTCTGGACTAATGGAAGAATTCTGTCTAAATCAATTTTATTCATAATTCCTTTTAATTTTTAAAGATACTGGATCTGGATGTTAGATACTAGTGGAGTCTTTGGCTTTGCCAGCATCTAGTATCCAGTATCTAGGATCTAGAGTCTGTTAATTCGTGAAACGTCTCACGTGAATAGAAAAAAGTATTCCTATAGAACACAGAGACGAGACCATGCACGATCCGCCGTACGAAAGAATCGGCAAAGGCAGACCTGTGGCAGGCATCAGCCCCATGACCATTCCCATGTTAATGACACCGTGGAAAGTAAATATGGTAGCTATCCCGGCGGCGACTAGAGAACCATACCTGTCTCTGGCGTCCCTTGATATGATGAGCGCGCGCCACACCAGCACAAAGTACATGAACACAGTGAGAGCGCTGAAGAAAAAACCTGTCTCTTCGCTAAGCACAGAAAAAATAAAATCCGTGTGCTGCTCCGGTAAAAATCCGAGCTTGGACTGGGTTCCTGAAAAAAGCCCCTTGCCGAAGAACTGTCCAGATCCTATAGCTATCTTTGACTGGTTGATATTATATCCGGAGCCCAGGGGGTCGATATCCGGATTAAGGAACACTATCAGTCTCTTCCTCTGGTATTCTTTCAGTGATTTCTGGACTCCCAGCGAAGAGACCGTTCCGGCTCCTATTATAAGGCTTAATGCCACCACATAAATGATGGGTATCTGGAACTTTAACTGGTTAAGGAACCACCACGTGACGAACACCATAAGGATCACCGTAATCAGCACGATCGCCATCTTTGAGCCGCCTTTGCTCGCAAGCACGATATAATTAAGCATTGGACTGGCTTTCAGTATCAATGGCTGCATCTTAAAGTATGTTGCCATGAGGGGTATCCCTGCCGATATAGCTCCGTAAATTATGATCCCGACAAGATATATCGTATCTGTAGCTGAAAGAAATA
>CAZSIW010000065.1:0-8883 GCA_964606755.1 uncultured Elusimicrobiales bacterium
CAGGTTCAATGATGTGCTTAAATTCTATCAAATTGGAAAGTTTGGAGTCAAGAGATAATTATAATTTTTAGAGGGCGGCGATTTTGCCGTTTTTGTGACGAGATTTACTAGGAGAGATAAAACTTTTATATTTTAGGTAAATGAGGACAACGGTTCTAACACCAGAGTTAAACAGAACCGTTGTCCCCTTTCCCTCTTTTTCAAAATTATATTGACAGCTCGATACCCAGGTATGCCGTCCTGCCTTGATTGACAGGGATCGAATTGCCAACAGCCATACCCAGATTAGGCAACCAGAGCTCTTTATCAAGGAGGTTGTCAACCTGCAATATTATAGCCAAACGCTCCTTAGTGTCCCAACCAAAGAATTTATTCATATCAAGCCTGCCGTGAAGGCTCATAAGGCTGTACGCATCGGTTGGAGAAGGGTTAAGCTGTGTATTATACATGCTATCCAGCGTTCCCTGATATGAATCAAACAAGCTTAGTATGACTCCCTTGTCTGATTTGTAGCTTATACCCGCCTTTGCGCTGGAATTAGGTATAGGAGTAACGTCTTCGGCCCCTGTAACATCATCTTTACTTTTTTGATACAGGAATGAAGCGGAGACAAAGAACTCTTTGTTGATGTAATACTTCCCTTCAATCTCGGCTCCCTGAAGCTCTACAGCGTCCGTATTCGAATAAATACCTGGGGCCGCAGGGGTGTTAGGAATACCAAATATTATATTGGACATTTTAGTATAAAAGAAATCCAGCCCGGCTTGGACATTTCCCTTATAATAATTGACTCCGATATCAGTAGTGTTGTCTTTCTCAGAGCTGAGATTTGGATTTCCTTTTATTGTAGGAAATGTCAAATTTGTCTCATTCAGGCTCGGCGCCCTGAATGCCTCGCTATATTGCGCTTTAATATTTACGTTTTCAACCGGATAGAATATAACGCTTGCCCTGGGAACAACATTCATATCAATGTTCTGAACTTTGGTGCCGCAGGCGCCGCCGATAACTTTCAGTTTGTTCTGTATCAGCCAATAATCGGCCTGCGCGTACAACCCGTAACTCCACTGGTCGCTGATGTCATCATAACCTTCATAAGGCCCGCCCTGGACAAGCTCGGTGCCGTTGACATAGTTATACGTTCCTCCTACAAGAATGCTCAGTTTTTCCGAAGGGTTTATAAAATTCGTCCATTCCCCGGTCAAAAAATAAGAATCTCTTTTTACGTCAGGCGCCTGCCCGTCAGTGAGCAAAAACTTTGAACGTGTATAAGTGGCGTTGAAGTCCATATTCCATTTATCGTTTACCTTGGTTGTATATCCCAGATCAGCAAACTGTTTTTCCCAATTAGCGCCGCCCAAGCCGACATTAGCCGGAAAATTTATCGCATAAGACACGCTATTCCATTTATCGTAACTCGTCATAAGTTTTAAATTCTTATAATTAACCTCTAAGTATGACCCGGGTCCGTTATCGGGTATGGTTATATTATTTTTAACCACAGCGCCCGCGCTCGTGCCTGTATTTGTGTCATCAAACCCTGTGCTCCAGTCAGCCTTTTTATTGTATTGCCCGGCAGCCAGTATGCTTACATCATTGCTAACATAGCTGACTTTACCCATAGTTTCGTACGCGCCGGAATCTCCACCTAATCCTGTCAACGTAATGCTGTCCTTCTTAGGTTTTTCGGTTATAACGTTTATTACTCCAGCAAATGCTCCCGAACCGTACAAAACTGAGCCGGGCCCTTTGATAACTTCAATTCTTTCAATGATGTTAACCGGGAACGATTGAAGCATTTCGCTTACAATGCCGCCATCCAGCCCTTCGCGGACCGGCCTGCCGTTGATAAGCAGTAATATTTGAGCGTCGTTTACCTTAAACTGTGACCCGTTGATAGACATCAAGCTGCGATCAGTAAGATAATTTGTGCTGCCTATAAGACCGGGGATTTGTTCGAGGATATCTTTTAACGTTGTTCCTCCGAACCTTTCCAGTTCATCTTTGGTTAGAACCGATATAACACCGGGCGCATCTGATAGTTTCTCAGAAACTTTGGAAGCGGTCACCACGGTGGGGATTTCCATAACAAGCAAATCTTCCATAGCTGTTTGTTTTTCTTCCGCATAACTTGTTGCGCCAATAAAGGAAATTATAAAAAAAGACAAAAGACATGCCGGGATTGTGCGCGCTTTAACCAGATTTTGCATATTCCTCTCTCCTATGAACAGTAAATATCCTTCTTATAATCAGACGCAATAAAATCTAATCCGGCCCCTCCAAAGCCGTTTCTGATGGCACCGTGAGATACACCGTTTTTGCGATTATTTGCATGTTTGATTGAAAATAAAAAAAGCCATAATGCAAAGGCAATATGACTGTTGTGATTTTGTAAAATCAGGGCTGACAATTCACCGGGCATTCGGTTCTTCCCTCTCTGTGCTCGCACTTGCAGGTTCTGGAAGAAACTAATATGAAATGTTTTTTGAATTTTATCAAATTGTCAGGATTGTGTCAATAAGAAATTGAAATGTTTCTATAGAGAGAATACTTTGCCGTTTTTGTTGACGATGTTTACGTAGAATAGTTTTTCGCGCTGCGGGTTTTCGCTGCCAGAGAAGGGAAGCTTCAGGTAGTTGTCGGTTAGAACAAAGCCTGAATTTTCCAGCAGGGCCTGCCTGTTGGTGTTGACGGTCCTGGCAAGAAATTCTTTTTGCAGTATGGTGTCGAGTTCCCTGAGTTTCGCGGCTCTCGCCTTGATGATCTCAGGCTCAAGCTGCTCCTTGAAGTTACAGGCATCCGTGCCCGGTCTTTTGGAGTAGCGGAAAACATGCAATTTACCGAAACCTGCAGATTTTATGAAGTCGTAAGTGTCGTTGAAATCTTTTTCGGTTTCACCCGGGAAGCCGGTGATGATGTCTGTGGTTATGTTTACGCCGGGTATAAGCTTTTTGACGTGTTCAATTTTTTTGGCGAAAGCGCTTGTAGTGTAGGGCCTCCTCATCAGTTTCAGTATTTTGTCGGAGCCCGACTGCAGAGGGATATGAAGGTGAGGGCACACTTTTACGCTGTTTTTGGAGATAGTTTCAACGAGCTCGTCCGTTACGTCGCCGGGCTCTATGGACGAGAGCCGTATCCTGTAATTGTCGCCGAAATCCTTTATTTCGTTTATCAGCGTAACAAGACCGTACTCGTATTTGCCTATGTGCACGCCGGTAAGCACTATCTCAGGATAGCCTTTTAGCACCAGGTTCTTAATTTCAGAAACGGCGTCCTTGAGCGGCTTGCTCCACATATCCGCGCGCACGTAAGGCACGATGCAGTATGAACAGAAATTGTCGCAGCCATCCTGAATTTTTACGAACGCCCTTGTGTGATCGGAAAATTCCGTGATGGGTTTTGCGGCTCCGGCGCTCTCGCCTTTGAACACGTCGGAGATGTTCTTTATGGAAGGAAGCACTTCTATCTTCTCAGATACCTGGGCGAGTTCGTCTTTGCCGCGTTTGGCGTAACAGCCCGACAGGATAAGCCTTGCCGTCGGGTTATTTTTCGCTATCTTGCGGAGCAACTGCCTGCACTGCCTGTCCGCCTCGGCCGTAACGGTGCACGAGTTAACGAGGACGACATCAGCCTTTGCCGCGTCATCGGTCGGCCCGTAGCCGTACCTCGCGAACTCTTCAAGATAAGTCTGGGATTCGTACTGGTTTACCTTACAGCCAAAGGTGTGGATGTATATTTTTTTCATATTAAATCGTACGGAGTACGGGGTGCGGTGTACGGAGTTTAAAGATTATGTGACTCTATACTCCGTACCTCGTACTCTGTACTATTAATTAGCCGTTTTTGTGAGGGCAGCAGGCGCAGCCGCCGCCGGCATGAGAGCCCGAAGACGACTTTGAGCCGCCGACGTTACAGCCGGTGATTATTTTCTCGACGTCTTTGTCCCCACATTTCTTGCACGTTACTGTTTCATCCTTGTCCATCAACAGGTAATCAAACACATTACTGCATTTCTTGCACTTGTAAGTAAAATTTGGCATATAACTCCTCCGAAATTCATCCCGCCTTGGCGGGATGAAACTCAAACACATACTACGAAATTAGCCCCGCTTTGCGGGCCGAAACTGAAATCTTACAAGAGCCACCAGCCGTCAATTTCGCGAACGCAGTGAGCAAATTTCGCTTTTGTCATTCAATTTCGTGAGCACAGCGAACAAATTTCAATCGTTTTTTATTTCTTTCCGAACTCACCGAACGCGCTCAGCGCCAGCACCGCGGCTACCAGGCCCGCTGTCTCCGTCCTCAATATCCTTGAGCCTAGGGAGACCGGCACCAGATCGGAACTTTTTGCCGTTTCTATCTCGCCTATGGTGAAACCGCCTTCGGGGCCTATAAATATATTGCAATTGATCTGTTTATCCGCTCCTCGTTTCGCCAGCTGTTGCTCAAAACCGGCATCTACGTCCGCGCCTTCCCAGGGGATAACGTTGATCGAAGCCTTGTCTATTTTCTGGGCGGCCTCTATGAAATTCACAGCCGGCTTTATGTTCATCAGGTCGGGGCGAAGGCACTGCTGCGCGGCTGCCATGGAAAGCCGTTCCCATCTTTGTTTTTTATTTTCAGAAACTTCTTTTATAACACTTCTTTCGGTGACCAGCGGTATAAAACTCGACACGCCGATCTCCGTGAATTTTTCGACAAGCCAGTCTGCCCTGTCGCCCTTGGGTATGGACTGGTAGACGGTCAAACTTACTTTTGATACTTTTGATTTTTCTTGCGAGAGTATGGCCGCTTGTATCTGGCCGCCTGCAATACTTTTGACCTTGGCTATATATTGTTTGCCCGTGCCGTCAAAGAGGTGAAGCTCTTCCCCTTCGGTTACCCTTCTGACATTGATAAGATGGTGGGCCTCGTCGCCGGAAATGAGGATGTTGTCGCCAGAAATATTGCGGGGGTCTACAAAGAAATGAGGCAAAGGAACTCCAGACATATTGAAATTTGCTCGCTGCGCTCACGAAATTGAACGAAAAAGACGAAATTTGCTCTCTTCGTTCGCGAAATTAACAGCAAGGACTAAACTTGCTAGCTCACCTTAAAGATTTCAATTTCGTCCCGCGAAGCGGGACTAATTTCGTAGTATGTGTTTGAGTTTCATCCCGCCCCAAGGCTGGATAAATTTCGGTTTTCCTATCCAAAGACTTTCTTAAAAATATTCGATTTTGTTTCGCTTTCTTTTATGCCGGAGGCTCTTGCAAAATCCCTGAGGGAGTTGCGCTGCTGATCCGTAAGGTTTTTGGGAACGTCAATATTGACCTTGACCATCAGGTCGCCTTGAGCTCCTCTTCTGTTGAGCTTCGGGAAACCCTCGCCCCTTAGCCTGTACACGGTGCCCGGCTGGGTTCCCTGCGGAACTTTCATGCGCACGGTGCCGCCGCCGAGTTTCGGGACATCAAAATCTCCCCCGAAGACCGCTTCGGGAAAGCTGAGTGTAAGCTCCGTAAAAAGATCGTCGTGCTCTCTTTTGAACTTCGGGTGTTCCTTGACAGATATGACGACGTAGAGGTCGCCCGGCACGCCGCCCTGGCCGGGCTGGTTGCCCGAACCGGTGACCCTCAGCGACGTGCCTTCATCGACACCCGCGGGGACGCGTATAGTTATTTTTTCAGTGTGTTTTTTGACTCCCGCTCCCCTGCATTCGGGGCATGGGCTTGATATTACCTTGCCTTCGCCTTTGCAGGTGGGGCAGGTCTGTGTCATGGAAAAAAAACCCTGGCTGATACGAACCTGCCCCGCGCCTTTGCACTGGGGGCAGATCTTTGGGGTTGTGCCTGGCTTAGCGCCGGAACCGCCGCAGGTCTCGCAGGGCTCCTGCCTTACGACCTCTATCGGCACTTCAAGCCCCTCGGCCGCCTGCTCGAGCGTGAGCTCAAGATCGTACCTTAAGTCCGCGCCTCTTCTGGTGCGCTGTGACTGCCCCCTTCTGCCGCCGCCCGCGCCGCCAAAAATATCGCCCAGGAAATCGCCGAAGATGTCGCCGACAGAAGAGAAATCGCCCACGTCTCCGTAGCTGCCGAAACCGCCGCCGCCCTGAGGGGGCGGAGCCGCGCCAACACCCGCGTGGCCGAACTGGTCGTACAGCCCTTTCTTCTGCTTGTCCGACAGCACTTCGTAGGCTTCGTTTATTTCCTTCAGTTTCCCCTCGGCCTCTTTGACATCAGGGTTCTTGTCCGGATGAAATTTTATGGCCAGCCTTCTGTAGGCCGCTTTTATTTCTTCGGGTGAAGCCGTTTTCGGGAGTTCTAGTACGTCGTAGTAATCGCGTTTCATTTATATTTCCGTACGGAGTACAGAGTACGAAGTACGGAACACCTTGAACCCGGCACTCCGTACTCGATACCCCGTACTGATATTTTTACTTTTTCCCTTCATCGACAACTTCGGCGTCGACGACTTTGTCTTTGTCCTGGCCCTGAGACTCTTCCTGAGGCTGTCCGCCCTCGGCGCCCGGCGCGCCGCCTGCGGGGCCCTGCTGGTTCGGATGCGCTTTTGCCTGTGCGTCTTTGTAGACCGCTTCGGCAAGCTTGTGAGAGGCGGTGACGAGCTTTTCCTTCGCCTTCTTTATGTTGTCGACACTGCCGGATTTCATCGCTTCCTTGGTCTCGTTGACGGCCTGCTCGATAGCGAGGCGCTCTTCCGCGGAGATCTTGTCGCCGTGTTCCTTCAGGCTCTTCTCCGTGGCATAGAGCACGCTGTCGGCCTCGTTCTTGGCCTCTATCTCTTCCTTGTTCTTCTTGTCTTCGTCGGCGAACTTCTCCGCTTCTTTGACGTATTTGTCTATTTCGTCTTTATTGAGTTTGGTGGAGGAGGTGATCCTTATGGACTGCTCCTTGCCCGTGCCGAGGTCTTTCGCGCTGACGTGCAGTATGCCGTTGGCGTCTATGTCGAACTTGACCTCTATCTGCGGAACTCCCCTGGGAGCCGGCGGTATGCCGTCCAGCATGAACTTGCCGAGAGAGACGTTGTCTTTCGCCATGGGGCGTTCGCCCTGCAGGACGTGTATCTCAACGCCCGGCTGGTTGTCCGCCGCGGTAGAAAATATCTGCGATTTGCCTGACGGTATCTTGGAGTTCCTCTCGATGACCGCCGTGCGCACGCCGCCGAGCGTTTCGACGCCGAGCGTAAGAGGCGTTACGTCAAGAAGAAGTATGTCTTTGACTTCACCGGTAAGAACCGCAGCCTGAATGGCCGCGCCCGTTGAAACGCATTCCATCGGGTCTATGCCGCGCTCAACTTTTTTGCCGGCGTGGTCCTCAACGAATTTCTGGACTATGGGCATACGGGTCGGGCCGCCGACGAGTATTATCCTCGAGATGTCGTTCTGGGTAAGCCCCGCGTCTTTCATGGCCGTGTCTATGGAAACGTTGCAGCGTTCCACGATGGGCCTTACTATGTTTTCAAGAGTTGATCTCGAGAGCTTCATCGTGAGATGCTTGGGCCCAGACGCGTCCGCGGTTATGAACGGAAGGTTGAGATCCGTCTCAAGGACGTTGGAGAGCTCAATCTTGGCTTTCTCTCCGGCCTCTTTGAGCCTCTGCATGGCCATCTTGTCGTTTCTTAGATCAATACCCGATTCTTTTCTAAACGTCTCGGCTATGTGATCGATTATGGCGTTGTCCATGTCCGTTCCGCCAAGATGCGTGTCGCCGCTGGTCGAGAGCACCTCAAACGTGCCTTCGGCGCCCAGCTCCATTATGGTGACGTCCAACGTTCCGCCGCCGAGGTCGAACACGAGCACCTTCTGGTCCTTGCCGGCCTTGTCCACGCCGTACGAAAGGGCCGCCGCGGTGGGTTCGTTGACAAGTCTTACTACCTCAAGGCCGGCTATAGCACCGGCGTCTTTGGTGGCCTGTCTCTGGTGGTCGTTGAAATACGCAGGCACGGTGATGACCGCTTTTGTAATGGTCTCTCCAAGATAAGCTTCCGCGTCCCTCTTTATCTTCTGGAGAATGAAACCAGAGAGTTGCTGAGGGGTGTATTCCTTGCCGTGTATCTGGTATTTATAGTCTTCTCCCATTTTGCGTTTGAACGCCGTGAGCGTCCCTTCCGGGTTCGTTACGGCCTGCCTGCGCGCCGGCTCGCCGACGAGCAGCTGCCCGTCTTTGGTGAACGCGACGTACGACGGGAAAGCCTTACCGCCGAGAGTTGTTCCCTCCGCTGAAGGTATCATGGTGGCTTTTCCGCCTTCCATTACCGCCGCCGCTGAGTTTGATGTTCCTAAGTCGATACCGATTATTTTAGCCATTTTATCCTCCGACCTGCATTATTTATTTTTTGCCTTTGCCACTTTTACTTTAGCCGGCCTTACCATGCGGCCGCCAAAGGTATATCCCCTCATGTATACTTCGAGGATCGTTCCTTCCTCCTGATCGCTTTCCACGTACTCTATCGCTTCGTGGATATTTGGGTCGAACTTTTTCCCCAGGCACTCTATTTCTGTCACCCCTTCCTGTGAGAGCATCTTGCCGAATTCATTCTTTATCAATTCAAGCCCCTTCATTATGCTTTCCGGGCTGGCATTCGTTTTAATGCTTGAATAGGCCTGATCGATAACGTCATAAAGGTTTATCTGTTTTAAGAGTATTTCCTCTTTGCCCCACAACCTGTGGGTCTGCTTTTCCTTCTCGGTACGTGCCCTGTAGTTCTCGAACTCCGCCTTGAGCCTCAGGAGCTGATCGTAGTAGGAATCAGCGAGCTTTTTTTTCTCCTCGATCGACTGCGTGAGTATCTCGAGTTCAGAGACTTTTTCGTCCCTTCCCATCTCGTATATCTCTTTCACAGTCTCTGTTGAATTATTGTCTGGCTTGTCATTCACCTTGTCCTCCA
>CAZSIW010000066.1:0-8854 GCA_964606755.1 uncultured Elusimicrobiales bacterium
GTCTTGTTCTTGCATCGGCGGCTCTTGCGGCATTCTCCGCGTCTTTGATCACCGGATTATTTTTAAACACAAGCCCTACCACGTCGCTTACAGTCAGATGCGCGTCTTTCACGGGTTCGGCCCCGAAAACGAAAGCTGTAATAGAGACGGCAAATAATGGAAGCAAAAACATGTATCTCATAGAATTCAGTCCTTTTCAGTCGGCCATATGAACGGGCCCGGGTTTAGTATTTTTCTTTTCCACTCCTATAAAAACGATCGGTATAACGGCGACAATGCTCATGGCAGCGGCCACAAAAAAGGCGTCATCAACGGACTGCACGAAGGCCTGTTGCGCTACGTGCGTCCCTATAATCGTGCCTGCCTGCATGTTCGTCCAATTCATGGTGTTGCCGCCCATCCACTGAGCGAACCTCGACACATTGGCGGCAACGGAGCGGAACACTTCAGAATTGACGTTGACAGACTGCCCGTACAAAGCTGTGTGGTATATTTCCCTGCGTGTCAAAAGAGTGCCGAATATGGCTATACCGAAACTTCCGCCGATCTGACGGATAACGTTGAACAGCCCGGAAGCCTGCGCCATCTTCTCCCTTGGTATTTTTCCCAGGGCAAGGGTGCTCAGGGGAGTAAACAACAGCCCCATCGCAAAACCTCTTAAGTACAGCGGCATCATGATTTGGGCGTTTTCGGAAAAAAGCGACAAAAAACTGTTCAAATAGAGGCTTAGCGTTAAAAGGATTATCCCTATTATAGCCGGAACCCGCGCGTCGATTTTATCGGACATAATGCCAGAAATAGGCGCGACGGCGCCCTGTAATATCCCGACCGGCAAAAACACCAGGCCTGCCTGATAAGCGGTATAGCCCATTGTGGTCTGAAGGTAAAGCGGCAAAAGGAACGTGCTGCCGAACATGCTCAGCCCGAAAATGAAAAGTATCATATTTGTCACGGCAAAATTGAAGTTTTTTAAAAGTCCGAGTTCAACAAAAGGATGTTTTACTGTACTCTCCACATAGAGGAAAACTATAAACCCAATCAATGAAATAACAAGGCAGGTTATAATAAAATTCGACGTCCACCCGCCTGTGTTCCACGACGCGTTGCCTTCAGAAAGCGCCAGCAGGAGACCAGTCAAAAACACAGCCATGGAGGCGAATCCAATGAAATCGAAATCCCTGGCCGACTCTGTCCTGTACTCGCGCTGAATAACGGCGGTCGCGAACATGCCGAATATGCCCACCGGCACGTTGACATCGAATATAGCCTGCCAGCTCACATTGTCCACAAGATACCCGCCTATCAACGGCCCGAACGAAACAGAGGCCGCGGCCGCTATCCCCCAGAAACCCAGGGCAAGACCTCTCTGGTTTGTAGGGAACTCCCTCATTATTACCGCCATGCCGACCGGCATAATGAATCCCGCGCCTAGACCCTGTATGACCCTGAATGCTATCAGTGAAGTCTCATCCCATGACAGGCCGCATAGGAAAGAACCAAGCGTAAAAAGAAAAAGCGCTACAAAATATGTCCTCTTATACCCCAAATGGTCCGCTACCCAGCCAGACATAGGCAGGATAATGCCGAACACTAGCATGTACGCGGTAATAACCCATTCCACCTTGTCCACTGTAGTGCCGAATGAGGCCATTATTTTGGGAAGCGCCACATTTACTATAGTAGCATCCAGCACGGCGATAAAAGTTCCTATCATAATGGTGGCCAACACCCACCACTTGTAGGACGCGTGCTCGTGATGCATCGAAGGTATTTGGCCGACCAGCTTATTTCTTACATATTGATGTGGCATATTTCCTCAATAACAACAGGTTACAGGTTAAAGGTTACAGAAAAACCTGACACCTGACACCTGACACCTGGAACCTGAAACCTGCCTTTATTTATTTCAATCTCAGCCTTACTTCAGCCGACATACCGGGCAATAGCTTCATAGATCCGGGCCTGTTCTTTATCGCGTTTAGATCCACGGATATTTTTATGGGTATCCTCTGTGTTACTTTGGTAAAGTTGCCGGAGGCATTGTTGGGAGGTATAAGTGAAAACTCCGATGCAGTATTCGCCCCGAGCTCAATGACCTTTCCGGTAAATTTTGTGTCTTTGTAGGTATCCAGATAAACATAAACGGTGTCATTCAGTTTCACATGCTCGTACTTTGTTTCCTCCAGATTAGCCGTTATCCAGAGATGGTCAAGATCATAAACCGTAAAAACAGGCTGAGCCACCTGCACCACGTCTCCGGACATAGCCCATTTTTTCGCTACCACACCGTCTATGGGAGATGTTATTATAATATTCTTCAGCTGCGTCTGAATCACACCAAGCTGCGCGGAAGCGGAAGCCACTTCAGCCTGGGAAGCCTCTAGCGATCTCTTGGCATGGTCAAACTGTTCTTTCGTTATCACGTTCTGATTAAACTGCGCCGTCGCTCTTCTGTAATCATCCTCGTTTTTAGCCAAATTCACCTTTGCAAGCTCAAGTGACGCCTTGGCCAGTTTTTCCTGGGCGTTCAAATCAGAATCATCAAGCTTCACCAGAACCTGTTTCTGTTTGACCGCGTCTCCTTCGTCAACCAGCAGTTCAGAAATCCGTCCCGCATATTTCGAGCTGATGACAACCCTGTCTCCGTCAACATACGCGTCGTCCGTGTAGACAGTGCCGGCTATCGTGCAGTACCAGTAAACCATAGCGACCACAACCAACGCAAAAAACGCGATCAGCGGCACCATTATTCTTTTTTTTGTGTATAGAGGAACGTCATCAACCGGTTCATCTATCCTTCCGTCCACCTCGTTGCCCTTCGATCCATTTTTGTCTTCATCTAGAGCCATGTTAACCACCTTTGTTATATTTGTATTCCTTTTAAAAATATATCCGACAGCAATTCAGGCGTGATGCTCTCGTGCCCCGGGCGTTTCTTTGTCTTGTAATGCGCCACTGTATGCAGCATCGAAAAAAACATCGCGCCGATCAGCACGGGCGGATATTTTTTAAAAACTCCCTTGCCTATGCCTTCTTCGATTATTCTGCTGATGGAGATCAGGAGCGCGTCATGAATTTTGCCGAGCTTACGGTGCATTCTGCCCTTATCTAAACCCGTTTCGGCTTTGGCGATCATAAAAATGTGCGCGTGCGTTTTAAGAAAACTTCTCATCTGCACCAGCAACTCGGTTATTTTATTGGAAGGCTCGCCGTCGCCTAAACGAACCGCTTCCACGATTTCCTTCATTTCATCGATAAGCTTGAACAGGATCGAATAGTAAAGTTCTTCCTTGCTCTTGAAATACAGATATACCGTGCCCTTTCCTATATCCGCACGTTTTGCGATCTCATCTATAGGGCATTTGTGGTACTCCTTGCTGCTGAGCACCTCTATGGCGGAACTGAGTATCTTTATTCGCGTCTGTTCCGTTTTCTGACTGCTGATCTTCGGCATAAAACCTCATCTAATAAAACTGACTGGGCAGTCATTATAGTAAAATACCTGTTTTTTGTCAATTATTGTTCAACAGATTTTATCTGCGGGCCGGAATTCCTGAAACCATTGAGAGCATCTATAAAAAAATATAGCAGCCCGGTTTCAGCCAGGCTGCCATAACAACTCGCAATATTATCAACGTCTATGCTCTGCAATTAAAATGTTTAGAACCGATATATACCCTGAACGTACCAGTCAGCAAGCACGGCTACGCTTAAGTTTGTGGAAAACATAACATCGATAAAAAGGTTTTTGGTAAGATCAAACCCCAATCCGGCATTTACCGTATCAGTTGTGTCCACGCTTTCCTGAACGTCCCTGGCAGGAGCCTTGGTCGTGCTGACAGTGGTATAGGCCGTTGTAACTGTAGGCGTGCTCGTGCCATTGCCCACCGTGGTCACAGTTTTTGCCAAACCGTTGTACGTCGCGGAATAGTCGGCTGTAGTCAACGTATAAACGACTAGATGGTCGCCTCCGAAACGCAGCTTCAGCCAATCTTTCAACAGGACTTCCACACCGTAAGGCAGGGCTATGCTGTACTGGCTGGTTCTAGTGGAGACATTATAGAGGTTTGTCTGTGTAGTGACCCTTTCCCTGTCCCCGGCGTCCAGGAGGCTGCCGTTGCCGTTAAGATCATACTTTGAGTCCTGAATAGTTGTCTGCGTCGAACCAATAGACGCTCCCGATTCAAGCGCAGTCAATTTCGCGCCGCAGGTGAACAGCGCGTTGGACGCAAAATCATATTCCACACCGCTGGCGAGCCTCAGGCTGTCCTGCCACTGGTTAACGCTGAACGCATTATTTTCGTTGTTGTTTACCGTGTAAATATCACCGGCAGCATCCCAGCTCGTGAACTTGCCGTTCGTTATCAGAGCGCCCGGCATCACTGTGCTTACGTTCGTTATTAACCCTCCGGCACCGCCATCAGCAAGCGGACCGGATGCAGAGCCATAGCCCGCGCTTATCTTGTATTGGTTGTCTACGTAACAGCGCAGGTATGTCGTGTCGCTCAGCTTTTTGTCTGAATCAAGGCCCAGGACGATCCCGTAAAATGTTTCGGGAGTGTTTATCTTAGTCTCAGCGGAGAAGTTGTCCATCGGCCCCGCGGATGTCGTCAAATCCCAGTTGTTGCTGACCGTTGTGCGGGCGTCCTGATCGCTTGAAAGAGAAAATATGCTGCCCGATGGCGTCCTCAGGTTAAGACCGACACCACTTGTAGAGTTTATCAGCAGGCCGCCGTGATACCCCCATCTCATGGTGTCGCTCTTCGCTATTTCGTTTGCGACCAGCAGTGTATACGACAAGGATGAGTTCTCAAGCAGGCTGGTTTTATCCGTAGACTGGCTGTTTATCATCTGGTTCGTGACCAGGTTGACATTATCGACAAGCTTGGAGGAGTTATTCGTTTCAGCCGTATCGTTGCTCTGGATCAGCAGCGCGAAAGGCAGGCCAAATATCTTGTGTATGAATTCAGCGTTATACTGGGATGTCGTAGTAAAATGCTCGGCCTCCTGGTACGTTCCGACACTCCTGTCAAATATCTGGTCGCCTGCTGTCCCGCCGGGTGTGAGCGCGTTCAACCTTCCCGGCAAGGGCACCAGCCCATTGTCAAACAGCTGTGTGTTACCGCCTGCTGCCTTTCCTGTATCGTTTATGCCATCGTTGTTAAGGTCAAGAGCGTTGCCATTGACATCAAATACCTGCAGCGGGGTTCTCGTGTAAGAATAATCGAACAGGCAGCCGAATGGGTTGTTCTCGGATGTTTTCAGGTACGCCCCGGATATCTTTGAATCGGGGTTCTTTATGTTTAGATAAAGAGTTTTGCTGTCTTCACTTTTGATGTATGCCGGGTTAAGGAAAAATATATCGGTATAAGTGTCCGCCAGAAGGCCGGCAATATTAGGATCTATGCTGTCCACACGAAAAGAGTCAGTAGTGATAGCTCCATAAGCTGCCATGCTGATAATCATGATGATCGAAGTAAGACTGATAAGTTTTTTGAACATGTTTTTTCCTCCGTAATTATATATAAATGACCTATGCCCGACTTTTACACAGGTATGTTGCCGAAACACCCGCAAAATTGCCCCACGACCTTTCCTGACAAGATTATATCGTTAACAAATTCGGGTTGGTTTGGTCTGGTAAGTAGAAATACAACTTTGCAGTTTTTCTATTGTATATGTTCAAAATATACGTGTAAATCGCTCTCGCTTGCTTTTTTCCACAAATAAAAAAAAGCGCCACGTTAAAAGTGCGCTTTTTTAAATATTTCTTTTTTTATCTTAACGGATCAAAAATATACTCGAGGCCGTTAACCTTTATTTCATAAACTATCTTGAGCATTTTGCCGAGTTCACCGCTGGGAAAACCCTTGTTCTTGAACCAGATCACGTAAGTCTCAGGAAGGTCGATCAACAGCCTCCCGGCATACCTGCCGAAAGGCATACGGGCTTTTGAAAGTTTGACGAAATATTCCCTGTCAGCATCTATATCCTCTGCCATTATCAGTTCTCAAAGGGAACGACGCGCATCACCTCTGCCATCGTTGACATTCCTTTCATGACCAGAGTAAGAGCGGACTGTCTCATCGTCACCATGCCGGCTTTCTTGGCGGCGTCTCTTAGAGTTTTAAGGGATTCCCTCTTCACTATCAGCTCCCTCAAGTACTGGTCCATTATAAGCACCTCAACTATAGCAGTCCTTCCGCTGTAGCCGATATTGTTGCATCTCGGGCAACCCTTTGCCCTGTAAAAAGCAAGTTCGGAGCCTAGATTTTTGATGTTCAACCTGTCGAGCAACTGCTTGGGCGGGCTGTAACTTTCCCTGCAAAACACGCACAGAGTCCGCGCGAGCCTCTGCGAAACGATACACCTTAAACTTTCGGCTATCAAAAATGGCTCCACTCCCATATCCATCAGCCTGGTTATGGTGCTCGCCGCATCGTTGGTATGAATTGAGCTCAAGACGAGATGGCCCATCAACGCCGCGTTGGTCGCGATCGTACAGGTCTCAAGGTCTCTTATCTCGCCTATCAAGATAACGTCAGGATCCTGCCTGAGGCAAGCCTTAAGAGCTGTCGTAAAAGTCAACCCGACCTTGGGATTTATCTGCACCTGAGTGATGCCGCACTCCTTACCCTGGCCCGAAAGCAACTCGTACTCGACAGGGTCTTCCAGAGTAATGATATTTTTTGTGCCGGATTTAAGCCGGTTAATGGCGGCGTAGAGGGTTGTGCTTTTGCCGCTTCCCGTCGGGCCTGTTACCAGAATAATGCCGTTCTTCTGGTTTAATATCTCTTCAAATCTTGTCTGGGCCTCCGGAAGAAAACCAAGATTTTCAATGCCTACCGAGAAACCGCTCTTATCGAGTATCCTGATCACGATCTTTTCGCCGTATTTGCCGGGCAGAGTCGATATCCTGAGGTCGATGTTCCTTTTCTTGACTACAACATTTGCCTGCCCGTCCTGCGGTGTCCTCTTATCGGAAATGTCCATGCTGCCCATTATCTTTATCCTAGAAGAGATCACGGACTGTATCTCTTTCGGTAGAGATGTCTTTGTCTGCAGCACACCGTCTATCCTGTACCTGACAAAAACATTATCTTCCTGGGGCTCGATATGGACATCGCTGGCCCTGAGCATCACGGCGTCTTCAATTATGCTGTCTATCATTTTCGACACGGGACCGTGCGAGCCCTCTTTGGGGTCTAACACAGCCTCCTCGGCTCTCATCGAAGATATCATGCTTTTGTCTATTACGGATTCCTTGATGATCCTGCTCATCGAGTCATAAGAAAAATACTTCTCGATCACTTTCGATATCTGCGGTTCGAGGGCTACTACGGGCTTGACGCTAAGGCCGCATATTATCTGCAGGTTCTCAACCAGGATTATGTCATTCGGGTTTATCATCGCAACCGTAAGAGTATTCTCGGTTATCTGGATAGGCAGAACCTTATGTTCTCTCATGACATCTTCGGGAAAACTCAGGAATATATCCTTATTGAACGACATGGCGGCCAGATCGGCGAAAGGAACGTTGTAATAGCTCTCCAGCGCTTTGCCTACCTCTTTTTCACTCAGGATCTTAAGTTTCATTATGGCATCAAGCGTAGAAAGGGAACAATGCTGCTTCTCGAGAGATATGGCTTCTATTTGTTTTTCATCGATTTTTTTTGCCTTTACGAGGATTTCAAGGATTTTGTCATTTTTCTCAAGATCTGTGTTCATTTAGCCATCCTTTTGAATCATGATTTAAACTTTTTTTGATCAAGCCAACGCATTATTCAGGCAATTCCAAGGTTTATGGTAACTTTAGTCTAATATAATTTTATTGATATGACAATGCCTTTTTACTTTAATTTATAATCCGAAATTTTAACGAACTTGTACCCGTTTTTCTTAAGGATCGGAACGGCTTCTATTATCCCGTCCTTTGTCCCGCTCTTTTCAGGATGGTTCATGTGAAATATTACGATGGAGCCCGCGGGCGCGCCCAGCAAAACCTCTTTCACCTTATCCTTATTGTATGTCGCGCCCGCGTCACCAAGCAAACTAAAACCGGCGATGTCATAACCGAGCCTTTTTATGACTTCAACAGCGACCTCGTCATAATATGCCGTGCCCGAACGGTAATACACCGGTTTCCTGCCGGTCAGCTTTTCGATCTTAAGAGCACAACCCTCGACTTCATCAATAAGATCTCCGACACTTTCAGTGCCTTTTATTCCGTAAACAGACTTGCCGGACACCGAGGCTGGCCTATGTTCTAACCCGTGGTTTTCAATCTCAAAAAGTTTATTACTCGCCAGCTCATCGAACTGTTTTGGGAATTTGTCTATCCACCTCGCGTTGATAAAAAGGGTCGCAGGGACATCTTCTTTTACAAGAAAATCGATCAATTCCGCGTTATAGCCGTCATTCTTCGAGCCGCAGGCGTCGAATGTCAGCGCTATGACTTTTTCCCCTGTATCGAGCCTTGTCTTTACGCCGGGCAGCTTCTCCGCCCATCGCGTGGGAACTTTGCCTGAATATTGGCTGATAATGGTTTGTTTGATAGGAAAGTCCAGCGCGAAAAGGGCCGGCATGATCATAACTGTAAGGAATAATGTTATCGTTCGTTTCATTTTTAAGACGCGTCAGCCCTGAACTATCTGTTGAGGTAAATATATCTCCTGCTTATGTCTTTTAGCTCACCGATCAGCAGAGCGATCTTTTTCTCATCCGCATGCTTGATCTGTTTCGCAAGGCGCTTGACCTGCTTTTTGTCTTTCTTTATATCATCGGTCTGCACAAGGTATGACATGGAACTCTGGATTGACGAGGCTATTTTTTTTGCATTGGCCTTCATAGCCGC
>CAZSIW010000067.1:0-8848 GCA_964606755.1 uncultured Elusimicrobiales bacterium
ATCTTACAAAATCTTACCACTATAACTCCTATGGAAAAACCACCCAGTCGGTTACAGACGAGCTCACTCAGACAAAAACAGTGTTTGACAGCAACGGTAATCCCGTATGTGATATAGACTATCAGGGCAATGAGATCGCTACATACACGCACGATAAGAATGGGGTGTTGCAAACAAAAGTCGATGGTTACGGCAACACGACCTACTTCAACACGTCCGGGCAGATGACGTCTGTTAAGGACGCTGACGGCAACACGACTACACAGTTTATATATACGACTGACGCAACCGGACACACTTCACTTTCCCAGGCAATTGACCTCGTGAACAAGACCACCACTAACTATGACAGTCTGGGGCGGAGGGTCAACGTTACAAATAATAATACCGGCGCGGTGACACAGGATTTTCATTATGCGGGCGCGAACTCTACTGTCCTTCTTTACAGCTTTGACTACACTTCGAAACAGACTACATATTACGATGTGCTAGGCAGACAATCATACACAATGCAGGGAGATGTTCTAACACAGCAGTGGCTCTATTCTGCAGGCAAGCTTGTAGGGGATTGGGACCAGGCAAGCGGCTCTACGATCATCTATAAAAATGAGCAGGAAGAAGTAAGGCTTGAAACGGGTTCGACGCCTCCCTCGGCAGACATGATAAACGATTGGGTCAACGCGGGAATGATAGACTCCATACAGACCCAATATGCAGGGTTGACGAACACGTCTGGGTTTGCACAACCCCCGGCTAGCGGGAACAAACAGAATTACTTCCTGTCAAGCCAGAACCCTAATGCTAATAACTCTAATAGCAGTAGCGTACAAAACAGTGTATCGGACACACAGGGTCAATAGGCAGACCTTGTACTGGAGGAATACGTGGGCAGGACTATTCTTATCATCGAGGACGAACAGAACATCGCCGACCTGATCAAAGACAGACTGGATGACGAGGGGTACAAGACTGATATAGCCTTTACCGGCGGCGAAGCGCTGAATGAGCTGGCAAAGAACAAGCCGGACATGATAACCCTTGATATCTACCTGCCGGATATAAACGGCCTCAAAATATTGAAGGACCTCAAAGCCAATCCCAACACCGATAAAATACCTGTGATAATTATCTCTTCAAGCGACGAGGAAAAAAATGCCATGGACCTCGGTGCCGAGAAGTTCGTGAGAAAACCCATAAATTTTACCAAGCTGTTTGAAATATTAAAAGACGTAGAATCAAAGAAGAAAGAAGAAAATAAATAAACAAGGGTTGTTTTTTATGATGAAACAACCGGCTAAAACCTTCATAAGCTTTCTTTTAGCGGCAAGCCTTTTTGTAGGCTGCTATACCCCTTCGCTCGATATGGTAGAAGTGAAGGCTCTTTTTGTTTCCGCAGACATCCTCAACAAAAACCCGCTTTTGAACCACTATCTCGATATTGCAAAACTCGCAGAATATATAGTAACCAGTTTTTATATCAAGCAGAGCGTTGAAAAGGGCAAGATCCCGAAAAAAGCCTCCGACAACCCTTTCGGAAGTCATTCTCGCACGGACAACAGGATGGGTTCGTTTTCAGCGCTTTATGAATTTAAGGATATTTCAGACAACCTGTTATTGACTGGGAATTTTTTCTGTCTGGCCACCGACGTGTGGCTGCCTGATATTTTGTGTGATCGTGGAAGATGCGACCCCGCGGTTAATTACATGCTTGGCAATGAGGAATGTATTATTGCGCTTTTAAATATGAGTTGTTTTATTGCGCCCAGGAGCGATGTAAGCGACCTGATAGTAAAAACAAATATATCTTGATAGGATGCCCCCCGAGGATTCGAGGGGCATCTTCTTTTTTAGGAGAGAGCATCTATGAAAAAACTAATCAGTTTCGAGGAAGCCGTTCCACGGCGGCTGATGCGAGGGTTTCGCTTCTGGCTAAGGGTGGCCAGGCTCATGATCAAAAAAGATTATCCTAAAAAAGCGGTCGCTATTTTTACGACAGCATGTTTCTTGATAACTTCCATGTGGTCGAGCGGGTACAGCAGCACGGTCTCTGAGCTCCATGACAAACAGAAAAATAAGGACCAGGATGTGTTAACCCTGCAGAGTTTCGGAACACCCTCTGAGATGAAGAACGGGCAGAAAGAGTATGTGGACGAGGAAAAACAACAGTCATACAAGTTCGACATGAACGGCCAGGTCTCAGAGATAAAAGATCTTAAGAGCGGTACAACCTATAAATATGAGAGAAACTCTTCTGACCCCAATGACGTCAATGTCAGGGTCTTTAATGCGAGCGGCAAAGAAGTAACAGACCAGTCCCAGCAAACATCTACATTCGGCGGGATGATAAACAGCGTAAAAAGCATGCTTGGCATATCTAAAAATGAGAACTCATCCTCTTCCGGCCAGCAACAACAGGGAGCGCAACAGGGTGTCAATAATCCCGCTACGGATCAGTCAGCTGCGGTGCCAAGGCATCAGTCGCAAAACAATGGACAGCAACAGGTAAACGCAGACAACAATAATGCTAATAAAACAACGGGTGTTGAGAATGAAAAGAAGATCACCAACGTTGATGGCTGGACAAACAAATTCCTCACCTCCAGCGATGAGAAACAGGGTGAGATGGCTGCCAGTGTTGGTATGACCGTCGAACAAGTCAAGAGTTTTTCAGACGAAACAAGGCAAAAGATATCAGATTATCTCAAGGCAAAAGCCGAGAACCATGACGATACTACTCTTGCGGTGCAGGCTCTTACCAATATGAGGGAATCGATCGATACCCTTGTGGATAAAGCCAAAACGCAGCTGACCAAAATGCTTGCCAGCATAGTTGGTACACTTGCGTTCAAGAAACAGAAGGAAGGCGCTGGTGCTGAAGTTAGCATGGAAGACATTCAGCAGTCTGCCAAAGACTATGGCGTGAACCTGTGCGCTTCCCAGGTAAACATTGACTCTCTCGGCACGGCGCTTAAAAGCGGCCCTGCTATAGCGTATATAAAAGATTCTAACGGTAACGGCCAGTTCGTGGTAGTGACCTCGGTGCAGAGCGGCAAGGTCTCTTACATCAGTTCAGACGGGCAGTCTGTGCTCAGCATGGATGAGGGCACTTTTGCATCAGAGTGGAGCGGCAAGATGCTTTCCCGCACTATGGTTGGCAACGAGTTGCCGACCGAAGTGAAGAATGACACCAAAGGTACGTTCTTTGCAAAGCTTTTCCAGCAGGTATACAACCTTTTTGGCGGAGGCCAGCCGCCAGTTCTTGTTGACCAGTCCGGGCAGCAGCAGCAGGCCCAGCAACAGGCCCAGAGCACGGATAGCAGAGCTCCACCCGCGCAGCAGGCAGTTGGGAATTCACCGCAGGCAGCTCAGGCTGCCCAAGCAGTGAAGACCGCACAGAATACTCAGGCCGTGCAGCAGGCAGCGGGTAACACGCTGCAGGCGGCTCAAGTTGCACAAGCTCCTCAAGCAGTGCAGGCCACGCAGCAGACACAAAGCGTCCAGCAACTCACCGTAAATGAAGTTCAAACTTTCCTAAATCAATATTTAAGCGCCTCTCCTGCAACACAGGCTTCGATGGCGGCATCTCTAGGTCTTTCAGTTAGCCAGATCACAACTCTGTCAAAAGAAGGCGCTCAACAGATAATAGCTTATTTGCAAGCTCAGGGCTCGAACGTGATCAACTGTGCTGTACAGGCTTTAGCCAATGTCCTGACCTCATCAGGCGCTCAGTTCAACCTTCAGGACGCCGCAGCGCGGGCCATTCTTGTAGATGTCCTAACCGGCAATCTTAATACCAGCGATTCCCAGATGCAGCTTTCTATGACCGCTATACAGAAATCGGCGGCTACCTACGGTGTTAGTATGCAGGGATACAGCACCGATCTGACCGGCCTTTCGCAAGCTGTAGCCAACGGCGGCCAGGCTGTGGTGCAGTTCAACCTCGGCAACGGCCTGGGTCATTTTGTGACCGTCACTTCCATAGCTAACGGGATGGTTACATATAAAGATGTTAACGGTGCAATGGTAACCCTCACCACTGCCGCATTTATGGCTAAATGGTCTGGCAATGTCCTTACAAGCAATAACATAAACAACGCGGTCAAACTTTCAACCACCCAGATGAGCAATATAAAGGGCGCTGTTGTTATCGAGTCAGCAGTTGCGTCGGTTATAGAACAGATCATCATGGCTATAGTGAAGACTATTATTGCAGAGCTGGTAAAGATCCTTCTGCAAACGATGTTGCAGACCATCATATCCGGTGGTAACTTCTTTGACAACCTTAAGCAGGGGTTCCAGAACATTAACTGGGGCGAAGTCCTGGGCACATTTGCGAGTGCATTTTTTAAAACACAACTTGGCGTTGGTCTTACGGGGGCAACTGATTATAGACCTGGAGAATCTATACATACTACCGGCCTAAACGAAGGATTTAACACCTCCGGCGGAGGTGATATCGGCGCAGTAATAGCCGAGGTCATCAAAGAGATCGTAAGTGATTTGATCCCTACCATACTCAATGCAGTAATCAGTGATCTGTTCAAGATGTTGTTAAAACTTGTCGTGAATGTGATGTTGCAGCTTTCGACTAATGGTTTTAACTTCAAGAGTCTGGACTGGGGCAGCGCTAAGAGTTCAATGTTCACTCAGGGTTTCACCACGCCCGGCTCACAGTCCTCTGTAGATACCAGCTTTCTGACCGAATTCGGTTTGAGCTCTATTGGAGGAGTGGGTTCGAGTTCTGTAACAGAAGGGTTAGCGGAGATCGGGAATACCCTCAGCATCGGTTTACAGACCGCTCTTAAGAACGCTGTAATAAATATGGTTGCAAAAATTGTAATATCGCTGCTTATGCACGGGACAACGGAGTTGAAGACACAAGCTTTCTGGGGCGACTTCTTTAGCAGTTCCGTTAAGACATTCGCGCAAAGCTTGGGGACCGCCGTCGTTGCGGTAGGTATCGCTAGCTCGATAAAAGCTTTAAGTGCCACATTAGACCAGGTTTTTAATGTATTACTGACAGTGGCGAACCTGGTGGCAAATATCGCGGATATGCAGGCCAAGTCGAACCCTAATCAGACTGCGCCCGCCTGGATAGCCCAGTGGCAGGCGAATCTGGGTATTCTTAATTTGTCCAATAACTTTGCAAAGGGATTGTTAACTGAAGCTGGTAGTTTGGGGAATTTGAGCAAAGCTATGTGGGATAACGGGCTGGGACAGGTCATTACCGCCGTTGTCAACATATTTAATTTTACAAGTGATAATGGGGTTAGTAATAACACAATTGTCAAAGCATTTAAGTCATTATGGAACGGCATTACCGACTTCTTCAAAAATATCAGCAGTAATATTAAAGAAGCTCTGAGTTTTATCCCGAATGTAATTGTCAACCTGGTTAATGAGATCGTCGGCATGTTTAACCCCGCAGCAGGCACGGAGTCTCCGGAAGCGGCAGGCACAGGCACAAACGCTACAGAACAGGAACAAGCTGCTCAAAAAGCTTCTCAATTAAGCAAGGATATTTTCAGCTTTTCAGTTGATATCGGCAACTTAAACACGACTCTAAAACAACTGGGAAAACAGTATGTCAGCGGCGATGAGATGGCGGCAAATGCCCTTGGAGAAGTTTGGCAGGGTCTGACCAGCTTAACCACTCCCGTTATAAAGCCGTCAGATACAAAGCCTGCGGGCTCGCAGTCAACGCCGCCTATCAGTAACCCAGTTGCAACGAATGGCACCAACGAACAATTGATTAGAGAGGCCCCGCGCCAACTTATTCAGGGGGTTTTCCAGGCAGCCACAGGTTTTATTGGGCTGATCGAGGCCGGCAGGCAGATGGAGTGGGAAGCCAGCATGGAACCTTTCCTGAAACAGTATGGTTTAACAATGGATCAATACCAGCAGATGCAAAACGACCAGTCTGTGGAAGCACATGGCGGGGCTAAGGTGGACTACAGCAAGTATTTCAAAGGCACGTTCGTTGCTGGCGGATATGAATCGTTCCAAAAAAATATTCAGGACATGAACAACGACAGATACCAGAAGCCGATTGTTATTTTAGGCATCAGCATAAATTACACCGCGATGCTTCAGGTTAAAAATTGCCTGAACATCTGTACAGAGGTTGGCAATCTTTTTGATTCAGTTCAACAGCTCAGACAAAGCCTGGCGTCTGCGGCCACCAAGGCTGATCTGATCACTGGCATAAAGACTGACCTCTCAACGGACATTCAAGTTAAACGTACGCTGGAACAAGAAAAAGCTATGAGCAGCGGCACAGACACTGCGCAGGCGCATTCAGATGTGTTAACCGCCCAGATCAGCGATATTAGCGGCAAAATTGACTCAGACAAGTCAGAGCTCGATAAGGTGTCTCAGATGACGCCTCAACAGGCGGTCATTTATAAGGATATGAAAGACGCGCAAAAAGCTTTAGTTGTCAAGCAGACACAGCTGGCTATGCTGGTACAGGTAGGGACACCTCCGGAAACCGCCCAGGCTAAAATGATAGCTAATACAGCGGCCAGCATTGATAGCGGCACTCAAGATGTAAACGCCGAAGTAGTAGAGAACAATACATTGCAAGGTGAAATATTAGACATGAAAAAAGGCACAGGCACTTCGCAGAATGTGTCGAGTTTAGAGGCGCTAACCTCCCAGATCTCTGTGCTTAATGGCAAAATTGACTCGGACAAGTCAGAGCTCGAAGCGATGTCTCAGATGACGCCTCTCGAAAATGCCGCGTATTCAATGGGTTCGATTCTTGACGACTTCACATATACGCTCGATTTTGCCGTGTCTCTGCAGTCTTTAGGGACTGACTTGTTAGATCTCCTTAGTATCAGCGGCCCGGAAACCCTGAGCAACTGGGTGGTGTCGGACATTGAAAGACGGCAGGAAATACTCAGTGACGAAAGGAACGTGGTAAATTCCGCAAGCGATATTGTCCGTGACGTCGTTGGGGTGTCCATGGATATCTCTTCCTGGGCTACGGGAGGAAGAACCGGGCGCGTGTCTGAAATAGAGAATGGTCTTGCTCAAAGCCACTACAATATAAATATGCAGAACAATCTTACCTCCGTTGACAGGACCATAAACGGAAGAAAACTATCAACTTTAAGTTACGGTTATGCCTACAATACAACGACCGGAAAGTATGATATTCCCAAACGCGAAGAACAGCGTTTTGACGGCTATGGCAACTTGACCTGCAAGCTCACCAACGGAAAGATCGTATCGTTATTTATGAAACTGGCTGGAACCGGTAATTGCGTAGAAGTATCAGTGGACCCCAGGTCCAACCTTAAATTATACACTTATGAGGCCGCGCAGGAGCTTTTCGGCGCCCTGCAAACCGGGAATATAGATGCCGTGCTTCAGGACCAGGACGTTCCCAAATCATTGCGAGCGACCTTTAAAGCGCTTTTTGATGAATATAATCTGGCAGGAACAAATGTTCTGCGAACGATAATCGACGGGCTCAAACAGCCTCAGGCCGAAGGCAAAGTAAGCGGCGATTCTCCTATGTTGGCGGCGACAGATATCGTTCAAAAGTTAGGTCTGAGCGGCCTTAGCACGTATCGTTCCGATAAGGTTAAGGAAGGAGATGAAGAGCAGGATCTACAGTTCGGCGCTCAAGTGACTAAAAGTGCTGATGGGAACACATCTTTACAGGTAACCGGAGGTGTTGAAGATTGTCACGATTATGTGTCTGTTCTGGCGGATGGCGCAGTTCAGGATAGCTCTAAAGCCACCGCGGCGGACGGTGAGGTTCTCGCAATAAAGAAACAGCAAATTGTCACAACAACTATAGACGCAGAAGGGCAGGCCGGTGTGTCCACAGCTATAAACTACTGGGACGCTAATGGCGGCGAAATGGATACAAGGAAAAACGACAGCACCGCCGGTAGTTTTGAGGTGTTGAACCGCGCAACGAGTGAAATGGGGTCCGCCGTTATCAATCATGTAACAGACATGGTTTTGAGCATGGCGACACCTGAACAAAAGAATGATCAAGAATGGGTAAATGCCCACGTTCTTCAAACTATCAATAAGCTTTTAGGCACCGATTTCGAAGATATCAAGAAAGTGCAACTGACCCTGGGGCAGGCCGGATATCTGTACAAGGAAGTCCGGAAACAATGTTTCATCATTGCCGCGGTAAGAGACCAGGCACAGACGGAAGTGTCAGATACCGCTCAGCGCAGCAATACAAATGGCGGCAATGTTGATCAAGAGAAGCTTAACAAAGACGTCAATACCGCGATACTGGCAAGGGTTAACAAGCTTGCAGACGCTTCTTTCAACACCCTCAGCGATGTGCGCTTTACCGCTGCGCAGGTCGACTCCATATACGCAGCCGGCAATTATAATGCGGACGCTCTTATCACGTCCGGTTTTGTCAGCACGGTACAAAAAAATGTGCTGAATGATGAAGCAGCGAATGGCAAAACTTTTAAAGATAAAGATGAACTTAATGCAGTTGTCCTTGCAACAATTAATGCGCTGGGATTTAGCTTTAAAAATATAGAAAGCGTAAAGTTGACTGATGATGATATCTCAAAACTTATCGGAAACACCGCTTACAAGGCGATCGTGACAAACGTGCGTGACGGTTTCCAAACCACCCCGGCGCTTGCCGGATTTTTTGACCAGATGGAAGTGGCTAAAACAGGCGAAGGCAAAGACGCCAAGTTCGTGGTGTCGAAAATGCCTGATCAAAAAGCAATGCTCGGCGTGGTGGTGCGCATGGCAGCGGAAGCTGCAGATGCCCCCGTTGCAGGGTCCGATAAACCGAATAATCCCACGCTCGATGATATCAAGGCTTCTCTCAAGGGCAGCAACTTTC